>NZ_JBMIQH010000054.1:0-26880 GCF_056155635.1 Paraburkholderia sp. BR10141
TTTACATAACATAAAAACTAGTCGTTTGCAGAAGCTAACTTTGGCTGGCGTTACACCTGTGGGATCAAGGCCCCACAAGCGTTAGCGGGTAGCGCCAGCAGGCGAAAACCCTTGGAAAATTTTTCCCACGCGCCTAGCCAGATCGTTCGAACGTCCTGCGTTTTCGCGCGTTCGTATGCGGCTGCGGCGATGACTTCCATCGGATCAACTCCGCATGCTTCGGCGATCTTGAGCGCAGTCGTTTCGTCGAAGTGGCTGCGACCGGCGCGGTAACCACTGATCGTCGAAGCGCGAATGTTCAGCGCCTTCGCGAGCGCATAGTCCGATTCAACGTGAAGGCAACGCTTCGCGTCGTCGAGGTAATCGACCGTACCTTTCATTTAGTAACCCCTTGAAAAAGAACAACAACCCTGCGGCGTAGGGTAGTTCGATATTCGAGAATATGCAACGTTCGAGGGTTACGAATCGTTCGAGACTCTTGACATAGTTTTAGGCCTCGAACTATCCTTCGACCGTCGCCCCGGCAACTGGTCCACAACCCCGCCAGTGCTGGATTTGCTACCCGGCCGCCGGGGCGATGTTTCTCAGGAACATCACTCCCGGGGTTGGGAAAGGGGATTCAAAATGCAGATTTCGCTGCAACAGTCCGTTACAGATGTCACGGATTCGCAACCGTCTGACATCAGCAATCAGGGCCATATCGCGATCTTCGGCCGCTGCCAGGGCCGCATCACTTCCCGAGATCAGTGCTTCACGCTGGCAGCGCTCGCCGACGCCAGTCTCGCGAATCAGACCGTGCGCCGTGTGAACCTGTTCACGCGCATCAACGAACTCGACCGCGACGCGCGATCGAGTGGTGCCGCCGCAATGCTGGTGACGATCACATGCCCGTCGCGCATGCGCCGCCTTAAGGTAGTGGACGGCCAGCACCAGGCCAATGCGGAGTGGAACGGGACCATGCCACGCGAGGCAAGTGCGTATCTGTCCCGCGTCTGGTTTCGCGCGCGCGCATCGCTCGCACGCAATGGCGTCGACATCTACGGCGTCTACGTGCAAGAGCCGCAGCTCGACAGCACGTCGCATCTGCATTGCCTCATCTACTACACGCCGATCGATGGCCCGGTCGTGCGATCGACAATTCGTCATTTTGCGCTCGACATTGAAGACCTCAATCAGCCCGCGTCGCATGCGCGTGTCAACTTCAGCGACCTCCGCGAGCGTATCTCCGGATACGTCGCGAAATACCTCGTCAAGCCGTTTGTACGCAGCGAGGTGGCCGCATGAAAACCATCCGCTATGAAATCCTGCTTGAGCACGGCCTGAAGGCCGTCGCGGGCGAGCCCGTCGAGATTGCGAACAATCAAGGCATGACGTTCGGCGTGCACTGCACCGCATACCGTGCTTTCGACGACGAGCTGCGTCATGTCGTTACGCACGTGGAATCGGGCCTGCTCGTCGGCAATGGGGCAACGCGCAGCGCGGCGATTGAGAGCGCGCGCGTTCGCATCGAAAAGGCTCGCATTAGCGGCTCGCTCGCGCTCTCAGTCGAACAAGCCATGCGCGTACGCGCGAAAGTGGTCGCCGCGAACCCCGAAGTTTTCGGCTAACGCGATTCAGATTCAGCGGAGTGGCTATGGCACCTATCTATCGCATTCCTAATCGTCAAACAGCCGAAGCGCAAGCGATTCGGCAACTGATTCGCGCCAGCAACGCGGAAAACATTGCGCGGCGGCATGCTCAAGACGCGGCCGTCGCACTGCTCGTGCACGAACAAGGCACGGTCAAGGGGCAATGATGGCCTCGACTGCCTTTTCGGAAATCGGATATCGCGTTGACGATGGCGATATCGGCTACGCGGGCGACACACATCTGTCGTTCAAGCCGCGTGCAGTGCCCAGCGCCGCACACGTTCGCGCGACCGAGCGTGGCGACGCCGAGCTGTCCCGCATCAAAAGCATTCTTACCAGCGCGAAGCCATCGACCGGCGCGGGGCAAAGCACGACCCCGCGCCGTTTGAGCGTAACGCCTGATGGGTATTGGGCGGCGATCAGTCAGCTCGTGCGGGGGTTCGCATGAGTCCGCGATGCAAAGCGGGCGAATCAATGTGCGGTAGGCGGTTCGATCCCGATCTGCCGAAAGCCATGTGTTTCGATGAATTCCGCCCATTCATCGGGGTCCATGTCGGTTCCCATTGCACCCATGTCATTTCGATCGCGATACGCGATGACACTGACGGTGAAAAAGGATTCGTCGTCCTCGGCCTCGTCACCCTCAACGTATTCGGCGTCTTCAACGAAGATTTTCTCGCCCTTGTCGTTTTCCCAAACGGAATAGGGCGGCGGACATTTCACATTCATGCATCAACCTCTACGAGTCAGTTCGGTTAGTCCCTACATGCGAAACGGCGCATGGCGGGAGGCTTTGCAGCGGCCGCTACCGGCACGCTGGAAACGCATGATAACGCGCCGACTCGCAGAGCTGGATCATGCTAACCAGGACTGGAAAACCGGAAACGTATTCCTGCGGGAGATCGTGCAACAGTACGCGGATGAAATCCTGCCGCTAAATGCAACGCTCGACGATATCCGTGCCTTTGCTGCCCTGCGTGCGTCGTATGCCTATGGGGTGGCAAGCCGCCTCATGGAAACGTCCGCCATCGTGGCGCACCTTGAGGGGATGTGCACCCGCTGGCAGGTCGAGCCGCCGAAGGGTGTCACCCCGGCTGGCCTAATCGCGCGCTTATGCGATCCGTCATGGTGGGGGTCGCGGCTCATTCGCGTGCACAGCCAGAAGGTTGAAAGTGGCTCGATCCAGATTGGGCTTGTGCATGGCCAATCCGACAAGTACGTCAGCAACGAGAATCTGAGACGCAGGGAAGCCCAGAACGCGCGCAATGCGGCGATGTTAGAGCGCACGATTGCAATTAATGAGGATGGCGAGATTTTCACGCTCGCGCAGCTCTCTGAACGCACTGTCGCGAACAAGGCTATCCGGCGCGGCGAGATGATGCTGCGCATGCGCGGCATGGAGGAAATCGGCGACGAACTTGGCTGTGCGGTGGACTGGACCGTTATCACAGCGCCGAGCCGCTTTCACGCGACGCGAGCAAACGGGTCGCTCAACGAAAAATACGACGGTTCAACTCCGAAAGACACGCAGAACTACTTCCAGAGCCAGTGGCAGAAGTGCCGATCGTGGCTCGCGCGTCGCGGTGTCGAGTACTACGGGATGCGCACGACAGAGGCTCACCAGGACGGTACACCGCACTGGAACATCATGGTTTTCATCCGCGACCCCGCGCATCGCAAAACGTGGCGTAGCGCAGTCGCGCGGTATTTCCTCTTGAACGAATCGCCCGATGAGAAGGGAGCCGCGCAGCGTCGAGTTCACTTCGATTCGGTCACCAAGGAAAAGGGCGGTGCGTCCGCCTATATCGCGAAATACATCAGCAAGAACATCGATGGCGCGGGGCTCGAATACGACCTGTACGGTGATCCGATTATCACCACGACCCGCCGCGTGGAGGCCTGGTCGCGGACATGGCGCATCAGGCAGTTCCAGCCGATCGGTTGCGCGCCAGTGGGCGTGTGGCGTGAGATTCGCAGGATTGAAGAAGGTGAGGCGATGCAGGGTCCGGAAAACCTGCAACGTGCCTGGCGCGCTGCACAGCGTGTCGAGAGCGCCGTGGAGGGCGAAGGCAAACGGGCGGACTACGCAGAGTACATCCGTGCATATGGCGGCCCGTTCGTGAAGCGCAAGCAGGCGGAAATGTGGCTGCACAAAGAGCAACAGCAAGGACTCGGAAAGTATGGTGAGCCGCTTGGTGAGCGCACTTCCGGTGTCGTGGCTCGCGGCGAAATCGAGGTCGACAAAGGGGGCATCGTCGGCTTGATCAAGGTCCAGGGAAAACACGTCGCAATGGGCGTGCATCGTCAGTGGACGATCGTGAGGAACGCAAGCGTCGGAATCGCGACCTCTCGGACCTGTGTAAATAACTGTACGCGACCGGCGCAGGCGCCGGGGCAGATGACGGGGTTAGAGGGTGCGTATGGTCCTTCTGAGGCTTTCACGGGGGTGGAAACGGCCTCAGATTCAGTTTCTGGCCATGAATGGAGACCCGAATGGCAGACATGAAGATTGAATGCCCGTGCTGCGGCGGCGACATCGACGCCAGGCATACCGAAAGCATGTCCGAAACGATGCGCCGCATGTATTTCGTCTGCGAGGAATGCGGATATCGCACGCCAGCGGGCTTCGAAATTCTCTACTCGCTGTCGGCATCGGCCCGACCGCGCGCAGGCGTCCAGCTCGTAGTAATGCCGTCGCTGCCGCTGCGCGGTTCAGTCAATGCGCGCACAACGATGCGTCAGGACGTGAGGGCATGAGGTTCACGATGGCATGTCCCCATTGCGGCTCACGTGGCATCGCTCGCGCGCTGGAAAAGGTCTCCGACCTCGAATACCTGATCGATTTCCAATGCGACGAGGTGACATGCAGCCACGCGTATCGCACGCGTATCCAGATGGAACCGCCCGAGCTGCCGATACCGAAGCGGCCGCGGCGTGTCACGACCGAATTCGATTTTTGACCAATAACAGGAGAGTTTATGCAAACGACCAAGGCCCGCGCCAAGTGGCTCAAGGGCGGGGCCTATCCGCTGTGGGAGGTTTCGCACGCCGACACGAGGGTAAGTCTGTGGTCAGATCGTCCACACGACTGCGCGGCTGGATTGCTGCGCGCGTTTGTCCTGCCGAGCCAGATCGAAGGTCGCGGGGCAGTAGACGGCGCTGCGTCATCCGCGAACTGATAGCGATTCGATGGTGATTCGATATCGGTTCGATATCGAGTACATGCAGTCTTGACGCAGTTCAACGCTCGGGGGAGCACATGCAAACTGTTTGTGTCGGAAACTCGAAGGGCGGCACGGGGAAATCCACCACCGCGCTGCAATTTTCTATTGGGCTCGCGCGCGAGGGCGCGCGGGTATGGCTCGTCGACGGCGATCGGCAGGAGACGAGTGTCACGGCGATCACGATGCGGGCCGAGAGCGGCCGCCCGCCGATCGCGGCATCGGCGTACGCAAACGGCGCAACGCTTCGCGCACAAGTCTTGCAGCAATGTGCCGCATACGATTTCGTGATCATCGATGCAGGCGGCCGGGATTCGAGCGCGTTGCGCGCCGCGCTGACCGTCTGCGACGCAGTCGTTATCCCGTGCCTTCCAAGGACTTTTGACGTCTGGGCACTTCAGGATATGGCGACCCTCATCGACGAGGCGCGAGCCGTGCATGACGTCAAGGCGTATGCCTTTCTGAATGCCGCAGATACCGGGGGTGCAGACAACCGCGACGCGGCCGCCGCTATCGCCGAATTCCAGCAGATCGAGCTACTGCCGTATCGCCTAGGGCGTCGCAAGGCATACGCGAACGCAAGCGGCACTGGCATGCACGTCGAGGAAATGCCGCGCCGGGACACGATCGCGTGCGCTGAAATTGACCGGCTTACGGCCGCTGTATTTGGCGTCTAGTCCGGTATCGACAAGCCGGTCGAATCAATACCGATTCGGTATCAAGTAGATGGCAAGTCGATATCGATTCAATATCGAAAGGGCGGATATATGACAATCACGAAACGGCCGGCGACCGGCGGCCAGGCGCGAAGCGCCGATGACTTTATCTCGAGCGCGCCGGACGCGGCGCATGCGCAGCCGGCCGAGCCTGCTCGGCGCAGGAAGGAGGTGATTAGTCTCGGTGTCGATCGGGCGTTGCTGAAACGGCTCGATGCTTACGCTGCGCGACTCGGGCTCTCGCGCGCGGCCGCGATCAATTTCGCCATGGCGAGACTTCTCGACGACAAGTAGGAGTGTTTCCTTCGACTACGGTTCGTGTCGTCGCTGACGGGGCACGGCAAGGCCCACCGCGACGGCCCCGAAACAACCTCTCGCCGCGAGGCGGTCTTCGACCACGGGCTCCGGCGCATGGTGAGCGCTTGCGAGCCCTTTCGTCTGATATCATAAAATGATGCAAGAAGTTAAATGAGTGCCTTACTGTTGCTCGAGCACCCACGCATCGCTCGAGCGAAACCACATTGGATATACGATGGCAACAAAGCAAACGGGCGAGCAACTAGCGGACATTCTGTTTCCGGAAGCGAAGGATCAGCAGCAAGATTTTGCTGACGGCATTCTTTCGATCCCCCCCGACCAGCGGAAACTCCATACGGAAACCTATGATTTCACTGTCGATACGATAGTCGAAAAGCTCATAGATAAATCAATTTTCATTCCGCATTTTCAGCGCCGCTATGTTTGGACAGAACCGCAAGCTTCGCGATTAATCGAGTCGCTGATTATTCAATGTCCAATTCCTGTTATTTATCTCAATCAGGAAAACGACGAAAGCCTTTCTGTCATCGATGGGAATCAGCGTTTGACTTCGATTAGAAAATATATGGAAAACCAGTTTTCGCTAAAAGGCTTGACCGCCTACCCGGAGCTGGAGGGGAGTCGCCTCTTTGAGCTCGACCCTAGATTTCAACGCCATATTAGAAATCGGACACTGCGATGCATTGTTATCCTTAAAGATACACACCCGCAAGTAAAATTTGATGTTTTCGAGCGCCTCAATACAGGAGCGACAAAACTCACCCCTCAGGAATTGCGGCACGGCTTGTACTTTGGAGATCTAATGTCGATCTCCACGAAAATCGTAAAAGAGAGCAATTTTCTTTCTATTCTTGAAATTAAAAATGACAAAAGAATGAAGGCGGAAGAATTGGTTTTGCGCTTTCTTGCACTCCGCGCGGATTTCAAAGGTTACAGAAAACCGCTGGCAACCTTTATCAATGATTTTTCGGAAAATAATCGACACTTAGATGATGCGCAAAAGAAGCGCATGCATTCTGATTTTATCAGCACGCTTGGAGCCGTGACCAATCTGCTCGGTGAGCTCTCGTTTCGTATATTCGATCGAGCTTTGCGGGTTGAGAGCACCTTCAATGCGGCGCTCTATGATGCTCTCATGCTTGGGATTGCCCAACTGAATGACGCTGACAATCTCAAATCGACCTCGGTGAAAACTGCGCAGCTGTTGCTCGCGAGTGTTCTTGAGAATGACGAACAGTTTAAGAAGTCGATCAGCATTGCGACAAGTGACGAAAGTCAAGTTCGTTATCGAGTATCTGTTATTCGAAAACTATTTTCGAAGTAACTCGAGGCGGAGATGGCATATAGAAAAAGTAGCCCGAGAGTTCAACTCGAAAATACGTTTTTAGATATAAAAACTCGGCTAAAAATGGTCGAGAATAAAAAGATGAATCCGCTTCTACGTGAATATGTAGTCGCGGCATCTATTTTTCTTGCGCATGCGGAAATAGAGAATTTTATCGAGGATATTATTTCTGGTTACGCGAATGGGATAAGGGCCTGCGTAAAAAAGGGGTCGAAATTACCCGGCCATCTTCAATCGCATCTTTTTCTGACGAAATCGAACGCCGTGAAGATGTACAGTGGATTCCTTTCAAGCAATTCGGAAAAGGACTTACTCAAAAATTTCTCTCGAGAAATTAAGGGGTACGCCGGGAGCATGATTGACGATAGCAGAGATATCAGTCCATTTTCAGGGGCTGATATTTTTGGAAAATTAAAATACCCGTCCCACGATAATTTAAAGAAAATTTTTTATCGGCTGGGTGTTGAAAATCTATTTGACGAGCTAAGCAAAATATTAAAAAAAGATGCGAAAGCCATTCTTGAATCACTCGGGGACTTGCGCACTCAACTCGCGCATACCGGGACGTTGCCGGGAGTCTCGTGCAAGGACGTTCGCGAGCGTATCAGCGATGCAAGTCGATTGATCGGCGCTCTCGACAGGGTTGTTTTTCGCATAACGACTAAACAATTAGGGGGAGACGTGTGGCAGGCTCATCTCTGTCAACCAGCTCTTGTTTGATCGGTGCCCCGCGCAGCGGAACGGCTACCCGATAAGGAACGAAAGAATCCGCTGCTAACAGAAAGCCACCAGCGTAGTGTTACGCGGTGGCTTTTTTGCTTGGGGACTCAGATTTCAGGCGTGCGCGGCACGCTCGAGCACTTCGCGCGCAGCGCGGCCAAGCACTTCCTCAGACCACTGATTCACGCTCTCGCCTGACACGGCCGCCGCGATGCCAACGCGTGCATGCACGTCAGGATCGATGCGGAGCATGAGTTTCCCCGATGCGGGCTTTTGCGGCTTGCGACCGGCTTGCTCGCAGTCGGTCAGGTAGTGATCGACTGCCGCATGGAAATCGACGGTCAGCTCGTCGACGGTCGAGCCGTGAAAGCTGATCTTGTCATCGACGCCAAGCACGTGGCCGACGAAGATGTTGTCGCGCCCGTCGAAGTCGATGCGGGCGAAATATCCCTTGTAAGTCATTGCATTGCTCATGGCTTGATCCCCATTTCGCTAAACCAGTCGCGCAAGTCTTCAACCTGATACCGCTTTGCCTCTTTGCCCGGATGCGGGCGGTGATGGTAGCGGCGCTGGCCGTTCAGCTCGAAGGCGATGCGCGACCCTGCGCCTTCGTGAATTGCGCCGCCCAGGGCGACGACAAGCGATTCAATGTCCGAAAACACGATGCCACCCAAAGTCGGTTTCGTGTAGATCGCGGCGAGGGTGCGGGCGTGTTTCGTTTTCATGCTGACATGATATCAAAAAGTGCTATCAAAATGCAATCAGAAAGTGATATCACGTTGGCTCATTCATCGCAGTCCTTATCTCGGCGAGCAACGACGCCGTCAATCATGGATTGCTGGCGCGGGGTAGGCGGATCGGTCAATAACGGCTCGGCGTCTAGCTCGCGCTCAAAGCACTGCCACACGGACGAGGGGACCATACCGCTACCCCTTTTCCCGATAAAGTTCCGGACCTGATTCGCGCGTGAGATTGTCGACCGGAGTCGGTGGATTTCCCAAAGCAGTTCCAGCACGAGCGGATGCGGCAGCTCGTCGTAGATTTGCGCGAGGCGGGCGGCTGTGAGCGGCGGGCGATGTGGCATGGGTCGGCAGAATACTGTACGGATATACAGTATAGACACTGGGCGCGAGGCGGTCGATCTGATGACGCGCGCGGAGAGCCTCCGTGTGCGGTCGGCGGCCGCGAAGGTCGCGCGGCATGGTCGGGCCCGCAGGGGAGCCGTGGCGGGCCTGGCAGGGGGCCGGGAAGGGCACCGGCGCGGGGCCGGGTCGTGCATTTCGTACGACGAGCGCGGCCCCTGAAACGCGGTCCCCCCTCCCCGCCTGCGGGCTCCTTGTCCCCCCACTTTTGACGCAGGGGACGACCGAACCGGCAGGCCCGCCGCGTGGCGGTCCCGGACGTTTACAGGTGTTGCGAAAATGACGCAATTTGACGCAAAAAATCGGCGTATTGATGCAGACGTTGCAACGATCCGCGAGCGCGCGAGACGTTCGGCGCGCACCGATGCCCCGCTTCAAGCTGTTCCGGCCTGTGCGATCGGCTTTGGCCGGTAAAATCTCGGTGACGTGGCACCAGTAGAAGTGAGCCAAATACTTGGCTATCGGTGACACACCAACACGCTAGCTATGGGGGAAAGGCATGGAATTTGACGTTTCAGAAGTTATCGACGGACGCTTCAAGGTCGAGAAGCAACTGACGGACAGCGGTGGAATGGGCAGGGTCTTGCTGGTTACAGACATAACGGGTGAGTTTGACGGCACCATTGCTTTGAAGTACTGCAAAGAAGACACCGAAGAGCACAGCAGGCGTTTCCGGCGCGAAGTTCGCCTCCTTAAAAAATTCGAAGGCAATTCGAAAGTCGTCGAGGTATTGGCAAGCAATACCGATTACGAGCCCCCGTACTTTGTCATGAAGTTCTATCCGGACGGCGATCTTACGGGCTACATCGGTTCGATCCGTGATGATCTCCAAAAGCAGGAAGAACTATTTCAGCTGATGATCGACTGCATCAGTGAGCTCCACGTCAACAAGGTCTTCCATCGGGATATCAAGCCCCAGAATTTCCTCCGAGAAGGCGGCGGTATCGTTGTGTCCGATTTCGGACTTGGAGTCGAAGCAAACTCCGTCACGCGCTTCACTGAAAGTTCCAACTGGTGGGGCACACAGGGGTACTTTCCCCCAGAATTTCACAACGGTGGCTTCAAAAACGCAGACGAAGCCGGTGACATATTCATGCTGGGCAAGACGTTCTATGTTCTGCTCACTGGTCAGAGCCCCGCTTACCTGACAGACACAGATATACATCCAGCCCTCTTTCACGTCATCGATCGGGCGTGTGAAGTGGACAAAGCGAGGAGGTACCAGACGCTGGCCGACCTCAAGCAGGCGCTGCAACTGGCTTATGATGTGATGACGGGGCGTGGTGGGCATCTTGGCGAAGTAACTCAGCTGATAGAAAGTATTCAAGATCGACTAAAGAACGAAAACAAATACAAATCTTCGCTGGTTATCGAATTCGTTGAAAAGCTCGCACTTATTGACGGCGACGATCAAATTAAGATTTGCCTGGACCTAAGACCGGCGTTTATGTCAGCCCTTGGTCAGGGTAAGCTCGTACCACACATCCCGGCTTTCCTCAGGATTTACAAGGAGATGGTGGAGAGCGAACAGTATTCGTGGTCTTTTGCCGAGACGATCGCCGAAAACATGAAAGAAATTTTCGACAGTTCTGAGGCACCAGACAAGACGAGAGCCAGTGCACTCGAACTAGCAATTGATGCCGCGTATCGCATGAACCGATTCGCCGCCATGGATACGTGTATTGAAATGATCACATCCGTGAAGAGCGAGACGCTTGGAGCTCATGTTGCAGTCGTAATGCAACGTAACCAGCACAGCTTCATAACCAGCATTGAGCCATCGCAATGCAAGTGCGAAGCCGTCCGCAAAATGCTAAGGGCCGTCAAGTCCTAAGCGCTACGAGAATGCGGAACGCGGCGGCAGCTCGTCTGCGGAAGTGCTGCGGAATGTGCCGCTGTTCCGATAAGCGATAGAGCAGGGGAAAAGTGCCGCGCAGCGCGTAACGAGGCGCGCACTCGTGACCGCTATCGACTTGTCAGTCGGGCGGAACGGGCGCTAGACAGCGCCGCTGACAGCCCAACGGCCAAGTCGTGTCGACTCCCCGGCTCACGCCGATTTTGGCTGCGTTTCAACGGTGGGCAAGCTGTATTCGTCGAAGCGCATGATTTCCTCGCCCGCCCAATCGTTGATCGCCAGAAACTGTACCTGTAGCGGCTCGATTTCATTGCGCGCGAACACGCGCGTCGCGGTATCGGCCGCACCGAAACCACCGGTATTGCTCGGCACGATGCCGAGCAGCTGCGGGGGCACGCGATGCGCGGCAAGCAGGTCGTCGCGCGTCACATTCTTGATATTGTAGAACTCGTCTTTCGCCGCGACCTCGGACACGGGAATGACTTGCATACCGTCTTTCTTGCCGTTCGGTGAGTACACAAACAGGTTGCGGAAATTGCCCGGTCCTTTCGAATTTTTCAGTGCCTTGCGCAGATTGTCGACGTCGTCCTGATTCGTCTGGGGGTCCGTGAGATACAGGATGAACCCGGCATGACTGCCGTTTTCATAGTAGCGACGGCGAAACAGTGTCGACGATTCATTCAGCCATGCAGCGTGCAGCGCGCCCAGGTATTCGGGCAGGCCATACACCTCCTGATTGATGTCCGGCTCAAGCATGTGAAACACCGAGCCCTCAGGAAATTCATATTTCGTCTGGAAGCCGTTCGTTTGCACGTAGTTGATCATGTCGACCTTGCGCCGCACATACTTCGCGGGCGCTGGCGCGTACTCCATGACTTGCCGGAGCCGGTTCGTCTTGCGCTCGATAATGCTATTGCCGAACGTCAGGAAGTCGAGCGCATAGCGCCGGAACGCTTCGCGTGAAAATTTCGGATGCGGCACGAACGTCGACGCCAGCACATTGCGCTTGAAGTAGATCGCGGAAGCGTGATGCGTGCCAGCACGAAAGGATTTCGCGAGTCCTGTGAAGCTTACAGGCGGCTCGTACCACTCGCCATTCGAGAGCACTTCGCAGTAGTCGAGGATATCGGCGCGCGAGAGCACGGGCATCGGATCGCCGAAGGTGAACGCCTCGCCCGCCGACGAGCTCGACGTCGTAACGGTGGGTGCGGAATGCGCGCGCGGCGGCCGTTGATTCTTTTTCATCACGAAAGCTCCATGAAGCTGGTGTTATTGGGGTTCACGCCTTCAAGCGGTTCATTGCCGAGCGCGTGCAGGCATGCCCATGCGAGGTCGGCATGGCCGATTTCCTCGCTGCGGCCAGCGAAGTACGTCACTTGACGGCCGCTGGCCGTCATCGTCTTGCGGATCGCCATGAACGATTGCGCGATGTCAGTGCGACCGGCGTCGAATTCGAGTCGACCCTTGCCGATAACCGACTGGCCCTTGAGCACGAGCCGGGTCTTGATTTCGGGCGAGTAGTTGAGCGCGACGGCCGCCGGATAGAACTGGCGCACGAGCTGATAGACGCCCTGGCCGATGCCAGTCGTGTCGATTGCCATGTACGTCACGTTGTAGCGCCGCGTCAGCTCGCGAATCCCCTCGGCCTGCGCCTCGAAATCCATCTTGTTCCACTGCAACGCCTCAAGCACGCGAAACTTTCCGCCGGGAACGCTGGGCGGCGCGAGCACGACGCAGCCCGCGGAATCGCCGGTAAGCGACGGGTCGTAACCAAGCCACACCGGGCGATAGCCAAAAGGACGCTCGACGAGGAACTGGACGTCGTCCCATTCTTCCCACGTGTCGACCATGCAGCGTTGCAGCTCGGCAAACGGGAACACGGACGCGCTGTCGTCAATGAACTGACACATCAGCAGGTTCGCGTACTCGTCGGCGCTGTATTCGAGCCGCAGCTCGTTCATATCGAACAGGTTGCAGCCGCCCGCGACTGCATCCTCGACCGTCACAATCTGGCGCCACTGCCGATCCTCGCAAAGCCGGCCGCCTGAAAGGGCCTTGTGCGAGACGTCAAGGTGAATGTGATCGGCCTTCGCGCGGCCACGGTTGTAGTGCTCGCCTGTCCAGAACGTGTACGCCTCGTGCGTAATGCTCGACGGCGTAGAAAAATACGTCTTTCGCCAGTGCTTGTGCATCGCCATGCCGCTGGCGACCTTGTTCAGCGTCTTGAAGCCGTGGACCCAGAAGTACTCGTCGAAATAGAAATTGCCGTGGTAGCTCTGCGCCGTTTTCGCGTTCGTGCTGAGAAAGATCAGCTCTGCACCGTTCGGCAACAGGATCGTGTCGCCAGTCAGCTCGACCTGGGCGACCTCGCGGGCAAAGGCGCAAATGTATTGCCGGAACACGTGCACCTGTGCCTTGCTGGCCGACAGGAAAATCTGGTTGCGGCCGGTTTCGAGCGCGTCGTCGAGCGCTTCACGTGCGAAATAGAACGTGGCACCGATCTGCCGGGACTTGAGCAGGTTGCGCGTGCGGTTGTGGCCGTTTCGATACCAGACCTTCTGATAGTCGAATTGCGATTCGAGAAACGCGTCGTGCAACTTCGCCTGTTGCTCGGGCGTGATGTTATTTTTTGGCGCGCGTTTTTTCGGCCCTTCGTTGCGCGCCTTGATTGCCGGGTTGAGGTCTGATTCCTTGCCCGTGTCGCTGTACTTGCGCACGCGCGCCATGCGCTCCAGCTCGCGGCCGAGTAAGTCAATCTCCTTGAAATCGACCGGGTCTTTTACCTCCTTCGCGATGAGCGTCATCATCCGCGCTTCGATCGACGACTCAACTTTCTCCGCGACACTGGCCTTATCCCATTGATCGCGCTGTTTCCACGATTCGATGGTTGATCGCGGTTCGTTCAGTACGCGCGCGATTGACGAGACACGCCAACCTTTCCAGTAAAGGTCACGCGCGACGCGTCGCGGCTCGATATCGGCAGGGAGATTTTCGGCAGTCTCAATCATGCGGCAAGCGTAACGGCGTCACGCGCGCGCGCGGCGCGCGATCCACTGTATCCAGACGCATTACGGAATCCTTATGTTGTTGGCGACAACGCATCGCGGCAACATTCAGTTACACAAGTCGCATGTTGTAACGAGCGACGAGAGAGGAACACCCCGAACCGAACTTGAGAGGATTTCGATGAAGCGAATCAGGATTGTGGGCGCATGTGCGCTCGGCGCAGCAATCGCCGCAGCGTTCGCCCCGGCGCTCGCGCACGCATCGGTCGTGGTCGAGCACGGCCGCGTGCTGTTCGATCACGCCGATGTGTTCGCCGCGATCACAGCACACGGTTCGATCATCGGCGGTGTCGGCGCTGCCGCGCTCGGTATCGGCAGCATCGCGAGTGCGGGCAACCATGCCGCGACGTCGAAGTGGTTTCGTGTCGCCGTCGAGGGTGCCACGACCGATGGCCGTACGATTGAGCGCGACTGGATCACGCAGATGGCCGCGACGTATAACCGCGACCTGTACGGCGCGCGCGTGAACTGCGAACACATGCGCGGCTATGCGCCGATGGCGGGCGCGAATCCGAGCCCGTTCGGCTCGTATGGCGACGTCACTGCGCTGCGGGCCGAGCAGATTGCGGATGGCCCGCTCAAGGGGAAATATGCGCTGCTCGCGCAGATTCAGCCGACGCAGGACCTCATCGACCTGACGAAGAAAAGCCAGAAAATCTATACGTCGATCGAGGTCGCGCCGTCATTCGCCGACACGAAACAGGCATACATGATCGGCCTGGCTGTGACCGACAGTCCGGCAAGCCTCGGCACGGAAATCCTGCAATTTGCAGCTGGCCAGGGCGACAAGAGCCCATTCGCGGGTCGCAAGCAACACCGCGACAACCTTTTTACGGCCGCCGAAGAAACGTTGATCGAGCTCGAACCGGCAACGCCGTCCGTTTTCGCGCGTGTCGCCGAGCTGCTCGGGTTCGTGAAGAACAAGGGCGAGTCCGACGACAAGCGCTTTACGGACCTCACGCAAGCGGTCGATGTGCTCGCCACGTTCGGCAAGCAACAGGCCGACACCATCACGAGCTTGAGCGGCCGCGTCGACACACTGACCGCCGACCTCAAGACCGAGCGCGAAGCGCACGCGACCACGTCGGCCGAACTGAAATCGCTCAAGGAAACCTTGTCGTCGCAGCCGAGCGGCGCGGCCCGTCCGCCCGCGACGGGCAACGCGGGCGATGTGAAAACAGACTGCTGATCGCCGCACGCCAGGCGGAGCGTAGATCGACCCATTCAACGATTCGGAGATTCACCCCATGCGTAACGACACCCGTGTCGCATTCAATGCGTACACCGCACACATCGCGCAGCTGAACGGCGTGCAGGACGCGACGACGAAATTCAGCGTCGATCCGACCGTGCAGCAAACGCTCGAAAGCAAGATTCAGGCGTCGAGTGCGTTCCTGCAAAGCGTCAACATGCTCGGCGTCGACGAGCAGTCGGGTGCAAAGATCGGGCTCGGCGTGGGCCAGCCGATCGCAAGCACGACCGACACGTCGGCCAAGGACCGTGTTCCGTTCGACCCGTCGAACCTCGACGAAACCGGCTACAACTGCACGCAGACCAATTTCGACACCGCGATTCAGTATGCGCGTCTCGACGCGTGGGCGAAGTTTCCGGACTTCCAGACGCGAATTCGCGATGCGATCGTCAAGCGTCAGGCGCTCGATCGCATCTGCATCGGCTTCAATGGTACGTCCCGTGCGGCATCGAGCGATCGCGCGACGAATCCGCTCCTGCAAGACGTGAATATCGGCTGGCTCCAGAAGATCCGCGCGAACGCGCCCGATCGCGTGATGTCGGAAGTCGTCGAGGGCTCCAAAAAGGTCAAGGTGGGCACGGGCGCGGGCACGGACTACAAGAACATCGACGCGCTGGTGTTCGATGCGCTGCAACTGCTCGACGAGTGGTATCGCGAGGACCCGTCCGTCGTCGTGGTGCTCGGCAGCGGCCTGCTGCACGACAAGTACTTCCCGTTCGTCAACGGCTCGAACGTTGCGACCGAAGCGGCCGCCGTTGACCTCGTCGTCAGTGCGAAGCGTGTGGGCGGCAAGCAGGCGGTCACGGCCCCGTACTTCCCGACGAATGCGTTGATGATCACGCGCCTGGACAATCTGTCGCTGTACTTCCAGAACGGCGCGCGCCGCCGCACGATCGTCGACAACGCGAAGCGCGACCGGATCGAAAACTACGAGTCGAGCAACGAAGCGTATGTGGTCGAGGACTATGGCTGCGCGACCGTGGTCGAAAACATCGAAATCGTTCCGGCCGCCTGATCATGACGAGCCCAGCCCGCCGACATCAGGCACGCGTTCGCGCCGCACTTGCGGCCGCGAGCGCAACCCCCGGCCACTCGATAGCTGGACACCGGCACTACGACCTCATGCTTGCGAAGCTCGCGACCGATCGCCGACGCCTGAAGGAAATCCAGTCGGTTGCGCGAAAGATCGACGTCAAGCGCGAGGTGCTGCCGGACTACGCCGACTATGTTGTCGGCGTGCTGGAAGGCGGGAAGGGCGTACAGGACGATGTCATGACCACGGTCATGATCTGGCGCGTCGACGTCGGCGACTACGCTGGCGCGCTCGATATCGCACGCTACGCGCTCCAGCATCGCATGACGCTGCCCGAGCAGTATGAGCGCTCGCTACCGGCGGCCATCGCCGAAGAATTCGCGGAAGCGGGCGCGCGAGCGCGCGCGGCCGGCGAACAGTTTCCGCTGGCGATGTTGCAGGAAATCGAAGCGCTCACGCGCAGCTATGACATGCACGACCCGATTCGGGCAAAGCTGCACAAGGCGATTGGATATGCAATGGAAGCGTCGGATAAATCCGGCGCGCTGGAAATGTTGCGTCGGGCGGTCGAGCTGAACGACCGCGTCGGCGTGAAAAAGGACATCACTCGACTCGAAGCCGAGTTGAGGAGTGCGGCCGAGAACGGCGGCACGAACTGAGCCCCCCCTGGCAACGGCGGCATCGGGTGACGGTTCGCAACGGCTGAACGCTACGCGATCCCGACCCCGATCCACCGCCGTCTAATTCCGAGTCACGAGCATGCCGAGCAGTTTCATTGCACCCGCAAACGCGGCACCGCCCACGCCCGCCGATGATGCGATCGAGAACAACGGGTTTTTCCCGGATATCTCGCTTGCGGAGCTGCGTAGCGTGGCGCGGCTCGACGGCACCGTGACTCATGAGCGTTTGCGCGAAGCGACGGTCGACGCGATCCGCAGTGCAAACGCCGAGCTGAAAACGTGGTGCGCGCAAACGGCGGCCGGATTCGCGACCCTCGCCGATGTGCCGGCCGACAAGGTCGGCGGTGTGAGCGAGCTGGTGTCGCTCTACTGTCGCGCGGTCTACAACCTCGCGCATGCAGACGTGACCGAACGCTATCGCGATCTGGACACGACGAAATCGGGCGGGCAGGAAGCCGAACGCCTCGAAGGGACCATCTGCACGGCCCGCCGTAATGCGCGCTGGGCGCTGAACGATCTGCGCGGCATTCCGCGCTCGACTGTCGAGCTGATCTGATGAAAGTCACTGCGCGCCAGGGCGATTCCGTCGACGCCATGTGCTGGCGTCACTACGGCCGCACGAGCGGCACCGTCGAAGCGGTTCTCGAAGCGAATCCCGGCATCGGTGACTATGGCGTGATTCTGCCGCTCGGCACCTTCGTCGAAATGCCCGATATCAACACCATCGTCAATACGACGCCGCTGGTGCAACTGTTTAACTGACTCTGGAGCTGGCGTAATGGCAGAACCGAACACCGCTACCGCCGCCGCGCTATCGGCCGCCATTGGCCTCGCTGGCGTCGCGCCTGGCATCGATGGCAATGCGCTGATCGGCGCATTCACGGGCGCGGCACTCGTCGTTGTGACGTCCAAAGACATCGGCGTGCTCACGCGCATCGCGTACATGCTCATTTCGCTCGTGATGGGCTATCTCGCCGCGCCTGAGATCGTGAACGCCACGCCGATCCGCTCGACGGGCGTCGCGGCATTCTTCGCGGCCGCGCTCGTGATCACGGTCACGTTGCAGCTCATCGCCCGACTGAAAACGGCTGATCTGTTCTCGTTCCTGAAGCGAGGGGAGTGATGGCCATGCACATCTCGTTCGCACTGATCGCTCTTGCTGCTCATCTTGCCGTCGTGCTGCGGGTGCTCACGTATCGCAGGAACGGCGCGCGGCACCGGCACCACGTTTCATGGTTCGCCTGGGCGCTCGTGGTCGTATCCGGCGGCTCGGCGATTGAGTTCGTATTGAGCGCGCGTCACGCGGGATTCTTCGATGCCGCGACCGCCGTCCTGCTCGCGGTACTTGCCTTTACGTCGCGCGGCAATGTCGCGCACATGCTTCGGAGTGGCCAGCCATGAGAACACTTCGCCTCGGCGATCACGGCGACGACGTCGCGCTGCTCCAGCGGCGTCTTGCGCGCGGTGCCTATGCGGTCGACGTTTCGCACGTCTATGATGCGGCCACCGAAAGCGCGGTGATGGCGGTGCAGAAAAAAACCGGGCTCGTCGTCGACGGCATTGCAGGGCCAAAGACGTATGCGGCACTGGCAACCGGCCAGCGCAGCCCCAAACACCTCACCGACGCCGACCTGATCGCGGCCGCCGCCACGCTCGGCGTGCCGGTTGCATGCGTGCGCGCGGTGAACGAAGTCGAATCGCTTGGCTCCGGGTTTCTGTCGGACGGCCGTCCGAAAATCCTGTTCGAACGCCACATTTTCTGGAAGCGGCTCCAGGCTCGCGGCATCGACCCAGCACCGATCGCGGCGAAATATCCGAACATCGTCGGCCAGACGCCAGGCGGTTATCAGGGCGGGGCGGCCGAATATACGCGGCTTGCCTCGGCCGAGCTGATCGACCCGGATTGTGCGTGGGAGTCCGCGAGCTGGGGCGCGTTTCAGGTCATGGGCTACCACTGGCAGCGGCTGGGCTATTCCGGCATCGACGAGCTCGTCGCGCGCATGGAGAACAGCGAAGGCGACCAGCTCGACCTGTTCGTGCGCTTTGTCGCGGCCGATGCGGGCCTGCTCGCGGCGCTGAAGGGTCGGAAGTGGGCCGCATTCGCCAAGGGCTACAACGGCCCGGATTACGCGCGCAACCTGTACGACTCGAAGCTTGCCCAGGCGTACCAGAAGTACGCGGGCGACTCGAAGGCGGCAGCATGAACGCGCTCGCTACCCGGTTCATTGCGGGCATGCTCGCGCTTGGGCTGCTCGTCGGCGGCGCGCTCTACGTACGCATGCTGCACGCCGAGCTGTCGGAGAAAGGGCGGCTGCTCGACGATGCAAACCAGCAGATAGCGAATCGCGACAAGACAATCAAGGGTCTGCGCGCCGACGCGAAAGAGAAGGCCAACCAGCAACAGCAGCTCGACGCGGCAACCGACAAGGTGAGGGCGAAACTGTCGCTCGCGCGCGAGGATATCCGCAAGGTGATCAATGAAAACCCGACCGTACGCGCATGGGCCGATACTCCTTTGCCTGCTGACGTTATCCGCCTGTCAGGCAGTCCCGCCGCAACCGGCGCCGACGCTTTCAGTGCAGGAGTGTCAGCGGGTGTCACGGTGCACGCTGCCCGCGATGGCACCGACCACTAACGGCGAGCTGCACTCGGCGTTCGACACGGCCAAGGGCGCATGGGCGATGTGCGCGGCCAAGGTCGACATGATCGTCGACTGTCAGGACAAGGCACAGGCAAAGATCGACGCCGAAACCGGAAGCGCCGCGCATGAATAAGCCGGGTAGCGCTCGCGCCGCGCTTGAGAAGGCAATACCCTCGCTCGTCGATGAACCGGACAAGCTCACGGTATTCATTGACTCGGGATCGATCGCCGCGACGGGCACACGCACCGCCTCATTCGAGTACCGCTATACACTCAATCTGCTGCTGCTCGATTTCGGCGGTAATGCCGACGATGTCATGATCGCGCTCGTGGAGTGGGCGCGCGAAAATCAACCCGACCTCGTGACGAACTGGGACCAGCGCGAAACCGCGATCACGTTCGAATGCGACGTGCTCAATGATGCGACTGTCGATCTGTCGATCAAGATGAAGGTGTCGGAAAGCATTGCCGTCACAACGGGCGCCGATGGGTCGCGCATCGTAACGCACGTCGACGACTCGCTCGACAAGTGGGTCGCGCCAGAGTGAACGAGCTCGAAGCGATCGACCAATGGGCGGCCCTGCTGCTCGAGCAGCTCTCGCCGAAGGGCCGCCGCGCCGCAATGCAGGACCTCGCGCGTGTGCTACGCCGCAGCCAGCAGTCGCGCATTGCAGCGCAGCGCAACCCGGACGGTGCGGCCTATGACCCGCGCAAGCCGCGGCTAAAGCCAGGCGGCAAGCTGCGCGACAAGCGCGGCCGCATTCGCCGCGCCGCCATGTTCGTGAAGCTGCGCACGACGAAGTACCTCAAGACCGAAGTGGACTCGGCGGGCCTCGCCATCGGGTTCGATAATCGTGTGTCCCGTGTGGCTCGCGTCCACCAGTTCGGCGAAACGGGGCTCGTCGCGCCGCACGGTGCGCAGTACAAATATCCGGCGCGCGTGCTGCTCGGGTTCACACCGGAAGATCGCGAGCTGGTTCGCGACATGATCCTCAAGCACATCACGAAAACGGCCTGAATCAAGGCTCTTTTTGTATCCAGACGCGCCACACATGCGAGCGCTCGCGTCGCGCACGCGCGGGCGGCACCATTGGCGCTATGGATGCCAACGAATCCCGCCGCCAATTCATCAACGTGGTCCGAAAGGGGGCCGTGTCTGATGTCGACCTCACGAGCAACCCGCCGACGTGCCGGGTTTCCGTGGGCGACCCCGACGATGCCGACAATCCCGGTCTTGTGACGGGATGGATTCCGTTTCTCACACTTCGCGCTGGCACCACTCGCGAATGGAATCCGATCACGAAGGGCGAAAAGGTCGTGCTTCTTTGTCCGATGGGCGACCCCGCACAGGGCGTCGCACTCGCGGGCCTGAACTGCGAGGAAGCGCCGCCGCCGAGCCACAGTCCCGACAAGCATCTGCGTGTGTATCCGGATGGCGCGGCCATCGAATACGACCACGCGCAGCATGCGCTATCCGTCATCCTGCCGGCCGCCGCTACCGTGCTCATCGTTGCACCGGGCGACGTCAATGTGCAGACCAAAACCGCAACCGTGCAGGCCGAGACGATCACGCTCGATGGCGATACCACCGTGACGAAATCGCTCACGGTCAAGGGGCCGCTCGCGTTCGAATCCGGCATGACGGGCGAGGGCGGCGACGGCGACAAGGTGATGCACATCAAGGGTGCGGCGGATTTCGACGGCGAAGTGCGCTCGGATGGCGTCAGTGTGCCGGGCCACACGCACCGCGAGCAGGGCGACGGCAACCTCGTCAGCGCGCCGCAGAACATCGGGAGCTAAGGCATGAAGGGTATGAACCATTCGACGGGCAGCGGCGCGAGCGGGCTCGTGCACCTGTATCAGTCGATCGCCCGCATTCTCACGACGCCGATCGGCTCGTGCGTCGCACGCCGTGAATTCGGCTGCGATCTGCCCGACCTCGTCGACGCACCGAACAACGGCACGACCCGCGTGCAACTCTACGCGGCAACGGCGAAGGCGCTCATGCGCTGGGAACCGCGCCTTACGCTCACGCGCGTCCAGCTCGCTAGCGACACGGACGAGCTGGGCGCGGGCATTCAGGTGATGGATATCGAAGGCTACGCCGCCGACACGGGCGACGCCGTCCAGACCACTGTGGCACTGTCGACGTCGGGGACCGCATGACCACGACGGCAATCGATCTTTCCCTGCTGCCCGCACCGGCCATCGTCGAGACGCTGGAATTCGAGACGATCTACGCCGAGCGTAAAGCGGGACTCATCGCGCTCTATCCGGCCGACGAGCAGGCCGAGATTGCGGCGACGCTCGAGCTCGAATCGGAACCGCTGACCAAGTCGCTTCAGGAGAACGCGTATCGCGAAATGCTGTGGCGTACGCGCGTCAACGACGCGTGCTATGCGGTCCTGCTCGCCTATGCCGAAAAATCCGACCTCGACCAGGTTGCGGCGAACCTCAACGTTGCGCGCCTGACGATCACGCCCGCCGACGACACCACGACACCGCCCACGGCGGCCGTGATGGAAAGCGACGACGATTTGCGGGCGCGATGCCAGCTCTCGTTCGAAAGCTATACGACGGCGGGCAGCAAGGGTAGTTACATTTTTCACGCGCTGTCGGCAGACGGGAACGTTAAAGACGTCCTGCCCGTGAGCCCCGCACCCGGTCAGGTGATGGTGTTTGTGATGTCACGCGACGGGAACGGCGAGGCTGACGAAGCGCTGCTCAGTACGGTCAAGGCAGCGCTGTCCGACGAAATCATCCGACCGATGACGGACAGCGTCGATACGCAGTCCGTGTCGGTGATTGAGTATGCGGTCGACGCTGAACTCGAATTGCTCGAAGGACCCGACACCGCCACGGTAAAGGCGCTGGCGATACTCGCCGTGCAGACCTATGTCGCATCGGTGCATCGCTTCAACCTGACCGCATCGCTGTCGGGCTTTTACAAGGCACTGCATCAAACCGGCGTCGACACGGTCAACCTGAACTCGCCCACGCAGAACGTCGCAGTCTCACCGGGCCAGGCGGCTTACTGCACGAGCATCAATGTCACGGTCAAGGTGGTCGGCAATGACTGAATTCGTGTCACTGCTGCCGCCGAACGCGACCACGCTTGAGCGTCGACTTGAGCAGGTCAACGCGGCAATCGAGGACGTTCCCGTTCCAATGCGCTCGATGTGGAACGCGGACACGTGTCCTGCCAACGCGCTGCCGTGGCTCGCATGGGGCTTTGGTGTCGATCTATGGGATAGCGACTGGAGCGAGGAACAGAAGCGCGCCGCCATCAAGGATTCGCTCTTTGTGAAGAAACACAAGGGGACGATTGGTGCGGTCAAGCGCGCACTGTCCGCGCTCGGCTACGACGTCGAGGTGCAGGAGTGGTTTAACCAGATTCCCACGGGGGCACCGTACACATTCGACATTCTCGTCGACAGCAATCAGGTCGGCGTCGACGAAGCGGGATTGACGCAGATTTTGTATCTCGTCGAGCAGTACAAGAATCTGCGATCGCATCTGCGCCGTGTCGTGCCGTCTGTCACGACTCGCGGCGGACCTGTCATCGCGGGCGTATGCACCATAGGCCATGAAATCACGGTCGGTTTCGACGCAGGGCAGTACTCCGATGGCTCGTATGCGTACGACCTCGCGCTGGACGCGCTGAGAAACGGCGAGCAAAGCACTGTCGCGGCGCTTGATGAACTTGACAAGACCGTCCGGGACGAAATGCCCGGTAATAGTTGGGGCGAGCAATGACCGATGCACTGAATAGCCGCGTGTCGCGGTTCGAAGCGAACGAAGCGAATGTCGACGCGTGGGCGAAGGGCGACAAAAACACATCGGTCGACTTCGGCGGCGGCCCGGTTCGCTCGCCCGCAAGACTGATCGCCGAGCACGATGCGGCAATCAATCAGGCGAGTGACGGCATCCTTGCCACGGCCACGGAAAAGGCCGGCATTGCGATGCAAGGCGCGACCGACGCACAGTCGGCCGCGGCGACTGCGACGGGCGCGGCTGGACTCGCGGCCGCAGCGCTCTACATCTACGCGACATCTGGCGCAGGCGTCGCGGCCGGTACGGGCGTCGCGGCCGGGAAGTACTTCTACGTTCCGTCGACGAAGGCGCTGGGCGCTTTTGACGTCTGGCTGAATGCCGCAGGCATCGCGCAGGCCACGGGCGTCACGCTGCCGAACCTCGCGGCAGTCCAGGCGAACACCAAGGCGCTCGCCAGCGTCACGGCGCGCACGTCGGCGCTCCGGGTTTATCCTCGTGTGTACGGCCGCGATATGCGGTGGAGCGTCATCGCCGACGGCAAGGTGCGCCTCGCGGTCAAGCCCGATGGCACGTTCGAATCGGTGCACACCCACGTCGGCCTTGATCGTCTGCCGAAGGCTTTGACGGACGTGCGGAACCTGATGGGCGTCTCGTCGAAGGTGACGCCGCGCGTCAAGGGAAAGGACTACCGTTCCGCAACCGTGATCGGCGGGAAATACGTCGCGTGGTTCGATGCAGATGGAAAATTCCATTCGTCGCATGATCACCCGGACATCACAAGGTCAGTCGACCTGTTGCGCGCCCGCTCGGCCAGGGTGCTGCCGCGCGTGAAGGGCGTCGACAACCGCTACAGCATCTTTATCGGCGGCAAGCACGTTGCATGGTTCGACAAGGACGGTACGTTCCGGTCGACTCACACGCATGCGGAAATCCCGCCGCTCCAGGCGGCCGTGTCGCAACTCCAGGCACAGATCAATTCGGGCGCGCTCGGCGGCAACGCGTCGGGCTATCTCGTCGAGCAGGTTGCCGTGTTGAATGCAGACACGGGCGTCAATGAGCAACAGGTAATGGTGCTCGACGGCCAGTCGCAATATCGCCAGCTCACGCGCAAGGGGTACAACTGGCGCGCACCGATCGTTCAGCGCAATGAGATCGTGCGATGCATCACGGACTATTTTTTTGTTGGCGGCAGCGACGCGGTGTCCATTCTCCCAACGGGTGAGATCGTGCCCGAATCGGGCGTGGTGGTTCATCATCCGGTCTATGGGCAGTCGCTCGCGCTCGGGGCGCGCGGCTTTGTGACTTACACATTGGACGCCGTGAATCAGGTATTCACAGCAGCCACCGTGTTTTCGAATGTCCCGTCGTCGCACGGCTGGTACTGCATGGCGTTCGGCGACGGCACGGTCGGCTATCCACGAACCGGGAACTACTTCGCCAAATTCGGCGTGCTCCAGGAAGTGTGGGATGGCGTTGTCGGCGAAACCGTCTGTTCTGGCCTCGCGAATGCACGCAACGATAAGCTGCTCGCGAAGTACGGATTTCGCCAGCGCATCCTCACGACGTCAACCGGCCTGGGCGGTACGCCGTATTCAGGGCTGAAGAAGGGCACCGCGCCGTATGCCAGTCTGATTGCATCCGTGACCGGCGGCAAGGCGACGGCGAACGGCAAGGGCTGGAAGTACTACGTTCCGACGCTCTACATCATTCACGGCGAGAGCGAATCCGGGAACATCGCGGATGCGACCTATGAGGCCTATCTCAAGGAATGGATCTCGGACTTCACGACCGACATCATGCCGATCACGGGCCAGCGTCAGACGCCCGTGATGATGCTTTCGCAGATGAACCGGCAGAAGGCTAACGGCAATGAGGGCGTGACGCTCGGCCAGCTCCGCGCGCACGAGAACAACGCCAACATCATTCTGATCGGCCCGAAGTATCAGCATCTCTACTACGACGATGCGCACATGCTCGCCGAAGGCTATGAAAAGCAGGGCGAGTATGGCGAGCGCACCGCGCGCCATTGGCTCGCGGGCCGCAAATGGCAACCGCTCAAGCCACTGTCGTGCGTCGGCGCTGGCAATACGGTAACGATCCAGTTCAATAACACGCCCGTGAGTGCTGACACCGTGGCGGGTCCGGTCGGCGCATTGGCTCTTGACACGAATGTCGTGACGAACCCCGGAAACTACGGGTTCGAGTATTCGGACGGGGCAGCAACCACCATCACGGGCGTTTCGCTTGGAGCCGGTGGCACGAGCGTCATTCTCACGCTTTCCGCGAATTACGTTGTGGGCGCAACAGTGCAATACGCCATGCAAAGCGCGCTCAATCTGAACACGATGCCGCCCGGTCAAAACACAGGCTCGCGCGGATGCCTGCGCGATACGGATACGCGCGACCAGTCGCGCTATGACGGTACGAATCTTTATAACTGGTGCGTCGCTTTCCGCAAGACGCTTTCGTGAGGGAAAAAATATGACCCGTCGTCAAGCACAGGTGATCGGTGATGCGCTGCCGGAAGGGCAAACGCCCGAACGCTACGCACTCGCGCAAATCGCGTCGATCGTCGCGTGGCCGGTCGTTGCAAAAACGGGTGTGCTCGCTGCGGCAACCGGATTCGAAGACTATCTCGACTACGACCAATCTCGCTACGCGAACGGAAAGAGCGGGATCGTAGGCAGATTCTTCGATACGTCGGACGGCGCAGGCACGGGCTATTCGATTCAGGACATCCAGACCGGCATCGTCCTGCCGACTTTCGATACGTCGGGCGACTTCACGGTCGGCGCACGCTTCTATCCCGGTTCGCTGACCGTCTCTGGCGGCGCGTGGGGCGGCCTCGCGCTCGGCAGCTATTCGAGCGCCAATAACGCGTGGCGACTCGAAAACGACCCGAACGGGCGATTTCGTATGGGCGCACCCGGCAACCTCCAGTCGGCCTACACGGACTACACGGGGCCGGCCATCGTGCAAGCGACGATGATGTATGTCGTGCTGCGCTTTTTCCGCTCGACGGGGACATTGAACCTTCGCGTGAACGGCGTCTATGAGCAGAATTTCCAGAACAGTGCACTCATCACGACGACGTTCGCCAACGAGCTCGCGCTTGGACTTTTCTGGGACTTCTCTGTCACGGCGACGAAGTATCGCGCCACCCAGCTCGTGAAGGGCGTCGCGGCATCGGCGGCTCTTATCGATGCCGAGCTGGCGCTGCTCGAAGCGTATCTCGCATCGTCGACCATCGATCAATAGGACAGTCATGAAAATTTTCGTGGACATCAATTCGCTGTGTGTGGACGAAGCGCAGGACGTCGTCGCAGCGGCCGCCATGCGCGCATCGATTGCCGATAGCGTGGGCAGCGTGGTTGCATCTGTCGAGATCACTGGCGTTTCGGCCGCGTTCGATGTCGCCGACGACGGCAGCTATGTTGCGCGTGTCCAGCGGATCGACGCGACGGGCGCAGCCGTGGGCGATGCCTTGAGC
>NZ_JBMIQH010000055.1:0-26159 GCF_056155635.1 Paraburkholderia sp. BR10141
AGATCTTCTTGATGCGCGACAGCGGCTGCGTGTCGATCGGGCCGAACTTCGTGAAATCGACCTTCGGCCACGGCAGCAGGTTCAGGCCCGTACCGCCCGCTGCCGCTGGGGCTACTCCAGCGGCAGCGCCAGCCGGCGCAGCGAGCGCGCCCGTCATTACGCCCTTCACGAACGCGGTGACGTCGTCCTGGCTGATGCGGCCCTTCGGCCCGGTGCCCTGAACTCGCGTGATGTCCACGCCGAGGTCGCGCGCCAGTTTACGCACCGACGGCGAAGCATGGCTTGATCCGCTCAGCCCAACCTCCTTCTCCGGGATCACGGCCGCTGGCGCAGGCGCGGATGGATGACCTGCCGGACTGCGCTCCTCATCAACAATGGGTGAGCCATCTCGACGCCCGGTCTTCTCGCTCGCGTCAACCTTACCGGTAACCGCCTCGGCCGCCGCACCTTGCGGCTCCATGAGCAGGATGACCGAACCTTCCGACACCGCATCGCCGACCCTGAGCTTTATTTCCCGAACGACGCCACCAAAAGGACTGGGCACGTCCATGGTGGCCTTGTCCGACTCCAGCGTAACCAGCGATTGCTCCTCCCGTACTACATCACCGGGGCCAACCAGTACCTCGATGACGGGGACGCCCTTGTAGTCGCCGATGTCAGGCACCTTAATCTCTGTTACACGCACGTCAGTAATCTCCCAATCGCGGTCCAAGGCGAGCGCAACGATCGTTGCGTAGTGTTTCTCGCGAATACGTCAATGCCAGAACAGGCAGCAGGCGCCGGGCTGCCCGAAGTCCTGGCTATGTTGAACATTAGCCATGCTGAACTACCGGTCGACATCGCGCGAATTCATCAGCATGTCCGTCAGTCCCGCGCCCGCTCGAACCATAGGCCAGACGTTCTCGGACGGATCGATGGCAAAGTCCATGAATACCGTACGCTGCTTCATGGCAAGTGCTTCGCGCAGCACGGGCTCGACATCGCATGGTCGATCGATGCGAAAGCCGACATGCCCATAAGCGCGGGCAAGTGCGACAAAGTCAGGCAACGCGTCCATGTACGAGTGGGAGTAACGGTCGCTATAAGTCACATGCTGCAGCTGCCTTACCATGCCGAGATAGCCGTTGTTGAGGGAAACGATTTTCACCCCGAGGTCGTACTGCCTGCAGGTCGACAACTCCTGGATACACATCTGGATCGAGCCGTCTCCGGTTACTGTGACCACATCCGCGTCCGGAAGCGCGCGTTTGACGCCCATCGCATAGGGCAGTCCGACACCCATGGTTCCGAGGCCTCCCGAGTTGATCCATCGGCGAGGTCTATCGAATCCATACAGCTGCGCGGCCCACATCTGGTGCTGTCCGACATCCGAACAGATATAGGCATCGCCTCCGGTAGCTTCCCAAAGTCGCTGAATGACGAACTGAGGCTTGATTACATCTTCTGCCGGCTCATAGGCGAGGCAGCGCTTCTCACGCCAAGTCTCAATCTGTGTCCACCAGTCCTTCCGGTGCCCAGCATGAATACGTTGTGCTTCGAGCTGTCTCAGTATCGCGCGCGCCGCGGTCTTCACGTCTCCCACGATCGGAATGTCAACCTGCACCCGCTTGTCGATTGTCGCGGGATCAATATCAACATGAATAATCGTCCTGCTATCTGACCGAAAGTCCCCGGTATTTCCAATGACCCGGTCATCGAATCTCGCACCGAGCGCAATCAGTACGTCGCAATGCTGCATCGCCATGTTGGCTTCGTACGTTCCATGCAGTCCTGGCATTCCGAGGCACCGCCTATCCGAAGCGGGAAATGCGCCAAGCGCCATCAACGTGTTCGTCACCGGGGCATCGAGTCGCCGCACGAGTTCCGCAATCTCCCCGCTGGCAGCCGATGCAACCGCTCCGCCGCCAACGAGAATGCATGGCCGGCGCGAGCGCGCGAGCGCCTCGGCGGCCCGCCGCACCTGTCCCGCATGAGGTTCCGTGCGCGGACGGTAGGATCGCAGCGTGACGGATTCAGGTATGCGCAATGGCGTCTTCGCCTGAAGCACGTCTTTGGGAATATCCACCAGCACAGGCCCGGGGCGTCCGGTGCGGGCGATATGAAACGCGCTTTTGAGCGTCTTCGCCAGTTGAGAGACATCCAGCACCAGAAAGTTATGCTTGACGATCGACCGGGTAATTCCGACAGCATCGCACTCCTGAAACGCATCGGTTCCGATAGAGTGTGTGGGCACGTTACCGGAGATCACCACCATCGGAATGGAATCGAAATAGGCAGTCGCAATGCCTGTCACCGCGTTCGTCACACCCGGCCCCGATGTCACCAGCGCTACGCCGACCTTTCCCGTCGCGCGCGCGAAACCATCCGCCGCGTGGACGGCGGCCTGTTCATGGCGAACCAGCAAATGGGTAACATCGATGGATTCGTGGAGCGCATCGTAAAGCGGCAGGACCGCGCCGCCTGGATACCCCCAAACCGTCTCAACACCCTCCCCGCGCAGGACGGACAGGACAATCTGTGCTCCCGATGCATCGCCGTCCCTGCCCGAAGCACCCGGAGCGCCGGCTTTCGCAACCTGTTGGATCTCAGCACCCGCAATCTTCATTATTAGCTCCCGGTAGTGCCTGCCCGTCATCGTTGCCACGGCGCGGCCCGGTTCGCGTCATGCTTGCCATAGCGATCAACGGCACGCCTGACGAGCTCGACTGCTACTGCACCGTCGTCGGCGAGCGCTTTCAGCGCGGCAATCGCGATCGAATGTTGGTCGACTTCGAAGAAGGCCCGCAGCGCCGCACGGGTGTCACTGCGTCCGAAGCCATCGGTGCCAAGCGTCACATAGCGCCGCGGCACATATGCACGAATGAGTTCGGGAACGGCGCGCACATAGTCTGTCGCCGCGATCACGGGCCCGTGCGTGGGAGACAACGCAGACGTCACATACGGAGCGGCAGCGCGATCCTCGTCGAACAAGCGATCGGTGCGTTCGGACGCGACACCGTCCCGGTGCAGCTCGGTAAAGCTGGTGACGCTCCACACTGATGCTTCGATGTTCCAGTCTTCCTTCAGCAAGCGCGCGGCCGCCTGCACTTCGCCCAGAATCGCCCCCGAACCGAGCAACTGGACCTCAGCCCGATCGAGCGATGTTGTGTCAAGCGGATACATGCCCTTGAGCACACCATCACGAACGCTTTCGATGGGTGCATCCGGAAGTGAAGGCTGTGCGTAGTTCTCGTTCGTCACCGTCAGGTAATAGAACACATCGCGCTGACGTTCAATCATCTCGCGCATGCCTTCGTCTACGATCATGGCCACCTCGTACGCGAATGCCGGATCGTAGGCGCGGCAGTTCGGTACCGTCGAGGCCGCCAGATGGCTCGTGCCGTCCTGATGCTGCAAACCCTCGCCACCGAGCGTCGTCTTCCCCGCCGTTGCACCGATCAGAAAGCCACGCGCACGCTGGTCAGCGGCAGCCCAGATGAGATCGCCGATGCGCTGGAAACCGAACATCGAGTAGTAGATGTAGAACGGCAGCATGGGCAGGTCGTGCACGCTGTATGAAGTGGCTGCGGCGACCCACGAGGACACAGCGCCCGCCTCCGAAATGCCCTCTTCCAGTATCTGTCCGCCCCTATCTTCCCGGTAATACAGCATTGAGCCCATGTCTTCGGGCTCGTACAGCTGCCCGAGCGGCGAATAGATCCCAACCTGCCGGAACAGATTCGCCATACCGAACGTGCGTGCCTCATCGGCGACTACGGGAACAATGCGAGGGCCGAGCGACGCGTCTTTCAGAAGGCTCCCGAGCATCCGCACGAACGCCATCGTGGTCGACATCTCCTTGCCGTTCGCGTCCAGCGCAAATTGCCCCCACGCCGGCAATGCGGGAACAGGCAGCATTTGCGACGCGGTTGTCCGCCTGCGGGGCAGATACCCGCCGAGCGCTTCGCGCCGGGCATGCAGGTACCGCATTTCTGGACTGTTGTCCGCCGGCCTGTAGAACCGCAGCTGCTCGACGTCTTCGTCGGAGAGGGGCAAGCGGAACCGGTCGCGAAACGCTTTCAGTTGTTCGAAGTCGAGCTTCTTCTGTTGATGCGTGGTCATCCGGCCCTGGCCGATCGAGCCCATGCCGAAGCCCTTCATTGTCTTCGCGAGAATCACCGTGGGCTGCCCTGCATGTTTCAGTGCCCTGTCGTACGCCGCATACAGCTTGCGTACGTCATGGCCACCCCGGCGCAGGCGGTCAATATCGTCGTTGCTCAGATGCGCGGCAAGCGCAGCCAGTTCCTCGTTCTGTCCGAAGAAGCGTTCGCGGTTGTAGGCGCCGTCATTGGCAGAGAAGGTCTGAAACTGCCCATCGACGGTATGTGCAAACGCTCGCAACAACGCGCCGGTGCGATCGCGTGCGAAAAGACCGTCCCAATCAGAACCCCACACGACCTTGATGACGTTCCAGCCCGCCCCCGTGAATTGCGCCTCGAGTTCGTCAATGATGCGGCCGTTACTTCGCACGGGGCCGTCAAGTCGCTGCAGATTGCAGTTGATCACGAAAACGAGGTTGTCGAGCCGCTCGCGTGCGGCGAGCGACAAGGCACCGATCGATTCGGGCTCGTCCATCTCGCCGTCGCCAAAGAAGCCCCAGACCTTGCGGCCTTCCGCTTTGAGCAGCCCACGGTTCTGCAGGTAACGCATGAAGCGCGCCTGGTAGATCGAGTTGATAGGGCCGATGCCCATCGATCCCGTCGGAAACTGCCAGAAGTCAGGCATCAGCCACGGATGCGGATAGGAACACAGACCCGGACCCGCGATCTCGCGACGGTAGTGCTCCAGATGCTGCTCGCTCAGGAAACCTTCAAGGAATGCGCGCGCATATACTCCCGGCGACGAATGGGGCTGAAAATAGACGAGGTCGCCGCCATGAGCATCGTTCGCACCGCGAAAGAAGTGGTTGAATCCAACCTCGAAAAGATCCGCTGCCGACGCGTAGCTCGCGATATGTCCACCGAGTTCGCCGTAAGCGCGGTTCGCTCGCACCACCATCGCGAGCGCATTCCAGCGTAGTGCAGCGGCGAGTCGCTCTTCGGTATCGACGTCACCTGGAAACGGCGGCTGCTGTTCGACCGGGATGGTGTTCGCATAGGGCGTGACGTTCGCACGCGCCGTTGCAATGCCGCTCGACAATGCATGCGCGGCCAGGCGGTCGAAAAGATACTGGGCACGTCCGAGCCCGACATGCTCCACCACGCCATCCAGTGCGGAGATCCACTCGGCAGTCTCCTGCGGGTCGTTGTCCATGCGGGCTTGATTGAGGGCAAGAACGGGCTGAACACCGCTCGATAAATCGGTCATGGCAACTCCAGGCTAAACAGTGAGATTCGTGTGCTTCGAGACTCGTGCGGGTCGGAATTTCGAGTTCGACGACATGGGAAGAGCTTATCCATCCCATCACAAAATGTGCGTCTCTTTTGTGGGGAGTTTTCAGCTCAAATAGGGTATAAATTCTGGTAACGATGCCTCACATGAGATTCCCATACTATGACGTCCGAAACAAAACTCCCGACCCGCCGGTTAGACCGCACCGACATCGCGATCCTGCGGCAGTTGCAGGACAATGCGCGTATCACAAACGCTGAGCTCGCCCGCGCGGTTAACCTCTCGCCCACTCCCTGCTTCAATCGCGTACGCGCACTTGAAAAGCTCGGCCTGTTCCGCCAACACGTGACCCTACTCGACGCCGGCGCGCTCGGGTTACGTATCAATGTGTTCATTCAGGTCAGCCTCGAACAACAGGTAGAAGACGCGTTACGCGTTTTTGAAAAGGAGATCGAGGATCGGCCAGAAGTGATGGAGTGCTATCTGATGACAGGCGACGCCGATTATCTGCTGCGCGTCGTCGTGCCGGACATGCAAAGCCTTGAGCACTTCATCGTCCAATGGCTCACGAAAATACCTGGCGTGTCGAACATCCGCTCCAGCTTTGCGCTTAAGCAGGTGCGGTACAAGACAGCGTTGCCGTTGCCGACCGTTGGCCTCACGTTGCCGAGTGGCGAGGAAACGCCTCAGGAGTGGACTTGAGGGTGGCAGTAGCCAACGTTTAGCGTTGGCACTGGTAACGCCCTTGTGCCGACAAGTAGTCGACCGGGCAGACAGTTAATGCAGAAGCTGAAATGCCCAGCCGCACACGGCCGCTGGTACCTCAACCGAATCGCGAACCATAGGATTGAGTCGAACTCGTTCCTTGAACAGTTAATACCTTCACACCGGCACTAGACGACGCGAGCTCGACACCTTTTTCCCCTGTCGCGCTGAGGCGAGATTGGTCAACAGACATCGGTTTTCGAGCCCGCGTGATCTCATCGATTTGGTGCTTGGCTGAGTCGACTAGAATTTATGACGGAGCCCGAGGCGCAAAGCGAGCTGGCTGTTGCCCGAGGAAACACCATACGCACCGGGTACATATGCGAAATCCAGCACTGAACCCGTCGTATCTCCTCCTACATGCTGATAGGCACCCTGAAGATAAACGTCTGTTCGCTTTGAGATGTTGTAGTCGCCCATCAACCCGACCGTCTGATAGTTCGGATGGAAGCTGCCCGCTGCCGTGGTCATCGTCGCGTGTGTGTAGGTGTACATCGCGCCAACATAGAACGCTGGCGTGAACTGGTACTTGCCATTGATTTCGAAGTTCTGGAAGCGGAGGTCCGAAGCCGGACCACTGACAGGCGTAATAGCGCCCACGTACCCGGAGTTCACCGGATTCTTCACATCCACGTTCGAGTATGCGAAGCCGAAAGTGGCGCTTCCAATATAGTAGTTGATACCAGCACCAAAGATGCGCAGCCGGTCACCCACAAAATTTTCATCGCCACCATTGTTGATCGCACCGGTCGCGGTTGATGACGGACTGTTGGCCTGTAGATAGGACGCCGCGATCAGGATGCTTCCGGTCTCATATTGTGCTCCCAGACTATACTGACGATTATTGGCGAAATTGGTGTCATTTGAGAAGCTGTAAGTGCCACCGAATTGGAAGCCACCGAAATTCGGGCTGGTATATTTCGCCGTATTGTTGACCCGAAAAGTGCCATCCGTATTATCGTTGTCGTATGGGTGCGAGAGCAGATAGCCTGCCCATGTTCCATTTGCTGTCGTCGACGAGAAGTAGTCGACAACAGAGTCATACTGGCGACCAAAAGTAAGCTTGCCATACGTCGAACTTGACAGCCCCACGTATGCCTGACGTCCAAACATCAGGCCGCCCTGGCCGAGCTTGCCGTTGTTCACGTTGAACCCACTCTCGATCTGAAACACGGCCTTCAGCTGGCCACCGAGGTCCTCCGTACCTTTCAGTCCCCACCGACTACCCTGCACGTATCCGCTTTGAAGCTCGTATGCCCGGCTTCCAGCTGCATTATTCGTGAAGTCAAAACCTTCATCGATGAGTCCATACAACGTGACGGTACTTTGCGCATAGGCGGACACTCCGATCCCGGCCAATACGGACGCCACCAGCAATTTCGCCTTCATATCATCGTCTCCAAACGTGGTAGTTATGGAAAATCAATTTGTAGTACGTAACAACTAGCTTGCATAAAGTGGTGGTGCTCTCCCGTTTCCCGAGCCGCGCATTCTTCATCGCCCCGGTCGCATCGATCCTGCAATGCCACACCGATCCTCACTGCGCGGCAAACCTCGACTGAAACCGCGGTCCCGCAACGTTGCCCGAACTACTCGGGCTTCCTCGCTCCGACAACTATGAGTGCGCGTTTTCCAATACGACCTGGGGGCCTAACGTATAAACCTCTCGGAGCGTAACGCCAGCGTTAGGTTCGTGCCCCGTCGAACGCCGGCAGGATTCTTTGTGGCCTCAATTTCCTCATCGATTCACGATGTTTTGGTGCAGCCGCCGATACCCTCCTATCGAAGTCGGCTGCGACCTCGCATTATTTGTGCAACAACTGACTCAGAAACTTCTTCGCTCTGATATGCGTCGGATTGCGGAAGAAGGTATCCGGCGGTGCACATTCGATGACTTCTCCACCGTCGATAAATACGATACGGTCAGCAACTTCACGAGCGAATCCCATCTCATGAGTCACACAGATCATCGTCATGCCATCGTTCGCAAGTCCGGTCATCACATCGAGTACTTCTTTGATCATCTCCGGATCGAGCGCTGACGTCGGCTCGTCAAACAGCATGATCTTTGGTTTCATGCAGAGCGCACGAGCAATTGCGACGCGTTGCTGCTGCCCACCGGAAAGCTGTGCCGGATACTTCTTCGCCTGGTCCGGTATGCGAACCCGGTTGAGGTTTTCCATCGCAATCGCCTTGGCCTCCGCCCGCGACGCTCGGCCAGTACGGATCAACGCCAGCGTACAGTTGTCGATCACGCTCAAGTGAGGGAACAGATTGAAATGCTGAAATACCATTCCGACATCTCGGCGCATATGCGACAACCCCTTCATCTTCGCGTGCATCTCGACACCGTCCACAACGATCCGGCCTTCCTGGTGCGTCTCCAGCTGATTGATGCAGCGGATCAGCGTCGATTTTCCTGACCCTGACGGACCGCAGACCACGATCCGCTCGCCGAACGCCACATTCAAATTGATGTCGCGCAAAACCTGAAATTCGCCGTACCACTTCGATACACCTTCAATTGCTACCGCGATCGACTCGGGCGTATTCGCTTGCAACCCCGCCGGTTCGCGTGGTTGCGTCATTTGGGATACCATGTCTTCCTCCACAACACTTCAAACGTCTTGATAGACTGCTGTCGGCTTATCGTTGAGGAGCGCCAATCCCAAGGTGGCGCTCGACCTTTCCGACCAATACGACCGCGATCAGGGCTAGTGCCAGAAAGAGCACACCAGCAACAAGCATCGGCTCAGCGTAACGGTAGGTTTCGGAAGCCACGTCCATTGCGCTGCCTAGCATTTCGGGAACCGCGATCACCGCCAGGTATGGCGTAGACTTCAGGATCGCAATGGCATACGCACCCAGAGGTGCGGCCACGTTTCGCAACATCTGCGGAGCGATAACGAAGGCCGTGGTGTCCCACCAAGTGAGCCCGAGGCTTTTCGCACCCTCGCTCTGGCCAACCGGAACGGCGTCGATGCCGGCCTTGAACACTTCGGCCATATATCCGGAGTAGTAAAAACTAAGTCCGAATACACCGATGAATAACGCGGGCAAGACGATTCCGTAAGAAGGGAGAACGAAAAACAGGAAATAAATCTGAACAAGTGCCGGAGTAGACCTGATCGCATCGATGATGAATTGAACCATCGGACGCACAACGGCATTGGAACGGCGCAGCATTTCCCAGACGAAACCGAGCGCCAGCGCACCCACGAAGCTCAGGATCGCAACGAGGATCGTATTCCCGACACCTTCCAGGACTTGCGGCACGATTCGCAACGCAAAATCAAAATCGAAGTTCATGACCGCCCTCGCCGGCTCCCGTGCGATGTCTCAAGATATCGCCCAAAAATAGTCACTGGATAACATAGAATCAGATAGGATAACAAAAGACTCGAATAAATTAACAACGGGTTATAGCTCAACTCCGAGATCTCCTTGGCACGGAACGTCATGTCAGACAACGTAATAAGAGATACCAATGCGGTTCCCTTGATCAGTTGAATAAGATCGTTGATGAACGTCGGAATCATGGCTCTGATTGCCTGCGGCAACTCGACAAGACAAAGCGCTTCAAAACGATTCAACCCCAAGGCCAAGCCTGCCTCGCATTGTCCGCGAGGCAGTGCTTGCAAGGCGGCGCGGACCGACTGACTGCTATATGCACCCGAGTTCAGTCCGAGCACGAGTGCGCCAACCGTGATCCCGGAAAGATGAATTCCAAAAGCGGGAAGCGTATAGTAGAACGCATAGAGCAGCACAATAACGGGCGAGCTTCGCCACAGCTCGATGATGAATGTAATTGCTTTGCGCGGAGTGCCAGTCGCGAAGTTCTGCAATATTCCAGCGACCAGCGCAAACGGCACCGCATACAGGAGTCCGAGTAGAGTGACGGCCGCGGTGATACCGAACCCCTTGTATATTCCGATAATGACGTCAGGAAAGTTCATGCGATCGCTCCTCAGATTGACAAATCCCGATCATCGATAATCCGCGCCACACACCGCTTTCGCCGTTACGTCAGTTGGCGCCATCTCGGTTTCCCCGAATCCATATTTTTCGAAGACTTTCTTGATCGAACCATCGGCCTTCATTTTTGCTAGCCCCGCGTTATACAGGTCACGCAGTTTCGAATCCTCCGTCCGGAATGCGATTGCTGCGTAATTGGCAACCTGCTGCCCATTCGTTACCAACCCGGTAAAGGGCGTCGCGCGCTCGAGCCGGTTGCCGACGTTTGGATCCTTGAGCGTACTGATTACAGTTGAAGCCGATTCGGTGTCGGCGTCAATGCGACCGGCCAGAATGGCTCCGACCGAAGACTCGACGTCTTTAAGCAGAAGAATCCGATCCTTGGGGATTCCGGCAGCGATCGCATGCTCGACAGCAGAACTTCCCCGTCCGCCGCCAAACCGAATCGCTGGGTTCTTTGCAACGTCCGCATAACTATGGATATTGAGAGGATTCCCTTTCTTCACCAGAAGCGCATCGCCGATAGCCAAATCCGGATTGCTGAAAATTACCTGTTTGCAGCGCGTCGGGGTAATTGCCAAGCCCGAAGCTACGGCATCGATCCGCTTGGAAAGCAGGCTCGGAATCAGCGCGTCGAAGTCGACGACGACAAAGTTGATTTTCTTGACACCCACCTGACCGAGAACGGCCCGGATCATGTCAGGACCGACGCCAGAAACGCTGCCATCGGCGTTTCGGTATCCCCACGGCACCTGATTGTGAATTCCTACCGTGATTTCCCCACCGTGGATCGCCTGGCTATCGCTTGACTGCGCCTGGGCGATGCTGCCGCCAATCAGCGTGCTCGCCGCAGCAAGAACAAGCGCCAGCCGTTTACTCCAGACCTGGATCGTCATAACTGTCTCCTTTCCTTTTGTTGGTGCGTTGAGTATACTTGGCATACCAGGCATGTCAAGCAACGATCTTCGACGGTGCACTCGTGTTTACCCGAGTAGCGAAACTGGAAGGTCGATCTAAAGCCGCTTGAATAAACAGACCAATACTGGAGACAACTTTGTCCTTGTACGAGACAGTGCGCGACGAACTTCTCAAGCGGGTCAGGAATGGCATATACGCGAGCGACATGCCGATTCCGTCCACCGCCATGTTGAGTAAAGAATTCAATGTCAGCGTGATTACCGTGAAGCGGGCGCTGCGTGACTTGCAGGCCGCTGGCGTGCTGGTAACGATTCGCGGCAAGGGCGCCTACGTGAAGAAACAGCAGCGAATCCTGCGTCAACTCGATATGCGCATGTCGTCCCTGCATGGGGCCGACATCAGCTTGATCTCGGTGACGCGGGAAAAGATCGGTGATCCGTCCATGGCCACGCTTGCGGCCCCCGACCATATAATGCTCTGCGTCAGGAAAGTCATTTCATCGGACGGCTCACCACTTCTCTATGACGCCAGCTACCTCTCGGCGAACGTAGAAGACGAGATCATCGACGAGTTCGGCAGCAGCTTTATCGTCGACGCGCTGAAGCGCCGCGACATCCGGCTCGTCAAGACACAGATCGTTGTGGAAGCCTTTCCTGCTTCCGATCGCGCGGCCGAGATATTTGGGGTTCCGAACGGATATCCGATGCTGCGTCGCATTTACAAGATGATTACCACCGACGCGAATTTGACGATCTATGGCGTTGTTCAAGCTCCGTTTGATCGCCTCGCCTGTTCCATTGACTTTCCGTCTCATGACATGGAGATCTAAAGATGACTGCACTTCAACTCGACATTCCTGTCGTCTTCCGTGCGCCGGCTCCCCCGGTCCCCGAAAACGAACTCCGCCAGCGATTGACCAACATCCGCCGGGAAATGGCAAAAGCCGGGATCGACGTTATTGTTTTGACCGACAAGAAAAACGTTGACTATTTCACGGACTACCAGGAACTCTCTTGGGATCATAAAGCACGCCCGATCTTCGCTGCCATTTCATCCCAAGACTTCGCACTCTTCGGCAGCCTTGGCGAAGCAACAACGATCCAGCTCAGAGATCGAATTTTCGAGCCGGTCTACTACAAAGGCTATCTTGACGAAGCTGTCACCGCTGTTTCGGACTGGCTAAAGGGCAAGACGACCGGGAGTGGTGTCCATATTGCAGTGGACTATGGTCAAGACATGTTCGGACGTGGTTCGTTGGGATTGATCGACGCGCTCAGTTCGATCGATGCGAGCGGTCGCGTCAAAAGTGCAGCCGATGCGATCTGGAAAGTCAGGCTGGTCAAGTCCAGATTCGAAGCCGATCTCAATCGAACCGCATATGAGATCGTCAATACGGCATTCGACCAGACGATCAAGCACGCCTATGTTGGCATGACGGAGTACGAACTTTATTACCTCATGCAGGCACAGATCTATCTGAACGGCGCCGAAAGTGCCGATCCGATTGCGATGCTCTTTTCCAGCGGCGATTTCGCCTACGCTCGCACGGCGAAGGATCGGAAGCTCGAAGTAGGTCATTACGTATGGACCGATTTTCGCGCTACGTATGGTGGGTATCCGGCCGATCGCAATCGGATCGCTCGTGCCGGTGACCCCAAGGATTGGGAACTCGAGACCTACACGGCGGTGAGATTGCTGACGCTGGATGTTGTCAACCATATCCGCCCCGGAATCACGTGTTCCGAGGTGTACCAACACTTCGACGCACTGTGGCGCGACGCCGCATTGGGGTCGGTGTACGGCGCCGTATCGCGCATCGGTCATGGTGGTGGCCTCGACGTAACCGAGCCGCCGTCGCTGTCGAGGGCCGACACGACGGTCATCGAGCCAGGGATGATTCTGCACATCGAACCGAAACTTGAGCGCGATGGCGCTGTGTTTCAGTTCGAGGAAGTGGTCTTCGTCACCGAGTCCGGCATCGAGTTCCTGTGCCCACCCTCGCCAGAAACCCTTCCCGTGATTCGATAAACATCCGATCTCTCATAGGTTTCACATGTCAGGCTCTACACGAATCTGGTCGACGATCGACTACGAAAAGAACGGCAAGCAAGTCGATTGCTTGCGGCTGCCGATTTCCACCGACACGTCCGCGTATGGCTGGATTCCGATTCCGGTCGTCTGCGTGAAAAATGGCGACGGTCCGACTGCGGTACTGCTCGCGGGAACGCATGGCGACGAGTACGAAGGCCAGATCGGCCTTATGCGCATCGCGAGACAGTTAGTCCACGACAATCTGCACGGACGCGTGATCATTCTTCCGTCACTCAACTTTCCGGCGGTCAAGGCGGGGCGAAGGGTTTCACCCATTGACGAAGGCAACCTCAATCGCGTCTATCCCGGGCGCGCGCACGGTACCGCCACCGAAATGATCGCGCACTATGTCTGCGAAGTGCTTCTGCCGATGGCCGATCTCGTCGTTGATCTCCACTCGGGCGGCCGCTCGCTCGACTATATGCCGTGTGCACTCGTCCGTAGCGCAAATACGGAAGCGGAAATCGAACGCCTGCACGACCTGCTGCGTGTATTCGGCGTGCCGCTTGCGGAATTTACCGACGGCGCCGGTGGCGGCGGCAATACCACACTGCCTGCTGCAGCTGCCCAATTCGGGGTGCCGGTCATCACGGCGGAGCTGGGCGGAGGTACCACGCTTCGAGGCAACGGCTGTACGCTGGCCGAAGAGGGCTCGCTCAGACTTCTCAAGCATCTTGGCATCCTGTCGTCATGCGACGTGCCCGATCCCGCGCAAGTCACGTTGATGAGTTGCGAGAGCATGGACCTGTTCGTGTATGCCGAATACGACGGGTTGTTCGAGCCCATGGCGCAGCTCGGCGAGCGAGTCGAAGAAGGTCAGCTTGCCGGGCTCCTGCATTCGATCGACCGACCGCATGATCCGCCCGTCGAAATCTACTTCCGCCGTGCGGGACTGGTCGTTTGCAAGCGGCATCCGGCATTGGCGAGCCGCGGCGATTGTCTTTTCGGACTTTTGGAGGACGCGGCCACGTCGTACCTCCCGGGAGCGAACTGATGAGCCGACTCAATCCCAACGTTTCCGGCATGAAGTGTATCCAGTGCGGGCTAGTACACGCGCTGGACGACTATTTCGAAGGTTGCCCGTCGTGCCAAAGGGCAGGCACACCGGCGAGCGTCGCACCGCATTACACCGCTTTTCCGGCGGACCTGAATACCGAAAACATCACGGACTGGCTGTCGTATCGCGGTGCTACGGGACTGGGAGAAGGCAACACGCCGCTATCGGCGCTGCCCCGGCTCGCCGCCGCACTGGGCATCGATGCATTGCATACAAAAAATGAATTCTGCAATCCAACCGGCTCCCACAAGGACAGGATGGGTGCAATCGTTGTCCAGCGAGCGATCGACGTCGGCGCGACGACCGTCGCGGTTGCATCGAGCGGCAATGCCGGGGTTTCGACGGCAGCCTATGCCGCCCGAGCCGGTATCGAATGTGTGGTCGTGACGACACCGGAAATCAGCCCGAACTGGCGCAGAGCAATCGAAATGCATGGCGCGCGAATCATCGCGACCAAAAATCCAGACGATCGCTGGGCCCTCATCGCCCAGCGTGTGCGGCAGGGCGAATGGTATCCGGTCACAAATTCGATCATGCCGCCCGTCGGGAGCAATCCGTTTGGCGTCGACGGTTATCGCGCAATCGCATTCGAACTCTACCTGCAATTTTCGGCGCGTCCGCCGACGGACATCATCGTTCCGACCGCACGCGGTGACGTGCTCTGGGGTATTGCGAAAGGCTACCGGGACCTTCGCGACTCGGGTCTGGTGCACTCCATTCCAAAGGTTCACGCTGTCGAACCATTCCCACGAATCAGTCTAGCGCAACAGGGGCATGGCATGGTTTGCAGCGACTATTCGGGGGACACGGTCATGGAGTCAATCGGAGGCGATACCGTTACTCGCCAGACTTTACTGGCGCTCGACTCGACTGACGGTGTGGGTGTCGCGGTCCGCGATGAACAGGTCATCGCAGACCAGCTTGTACTCGCGCGTGAGGGACTGTACCTCGAGCGCTCGAGTGTCGCCTCGCTCACGGGACTGCGCAGATTGATAGATCACGGGCAGATTGGACAGAACGCTCGCGTCGTCATGGTGGCCACTTCGCATGGCTACAAGGAGCAGCCCGAATTCGGCGATTCGCTATCCGCGATCAACGTTTCTCGCGAAGCATAATTCTAGACATAGAGGGCACGAATGATAAACGAAGAGGACTGCACTGCGTCGGCTGACGCGCAATCCGCGTCGTCACACCGGGACCATATCCTGTTTCCGAACAATCCAGTCCATGCACACGCCGGGCTGTTAGCGCGCTTTCTCACGGATCTCAGCTACGAGCGCATTCCCGAAGACGTCGTCCATAAGGCAAAACTGCTGACGCTGGACACGATCGGATGCATTGTTGCCGGAACGGACACGGTGCTCGGCCGCAAGATCCTGGCCAGCTACGGGAGCACCAAACAACAAGATGGCTGCACCGTTTTGGGAACCTCATTGCGTATGCCGCCATCGCTGGCTGGCAAGGTGAACGCGTGGTTGTCGGATGTTCTCGACTACGAGGACGTCGCGGTAGGCCATCCAAGTGCGACGGTCATACCTGCCGCGCTGGCGCTCAGCGAACATCTAAATACCCCACCAAAGCGGTTTCTCGCCGGTGTCGTCGCCGGTTATGAGGCAGGTCTCCGACTGCACGACGCCACGCAAGCCAGTCCCGAAGTGTATCTGCGATTCGCTGTATATCACGCATGGCACGGCCTGGCTGCCGGAGCCGCCGCCATGGTCGTCGCTGGCGGCTCGGAAGAGCAGTTCCGCTCTGCGCTAGGCCACGCCGCGGCCAATACCTGTCTGCCTCTGTGGTACGTCCAGTATGGACAGCCTGCGCATGCACTCAAGGCGAACTATGGCCAGATGGCCCTAGCGGGAATCGAGGCCGCACTCTGCGCACGTCACGACATCATCGGCCCCTTCGCGATGCTTAGTGACCCCCACAGAGGTTTCGCTAGCATCATTGGATCCGATCGATTCAATGCCAGCCTGCTTTCTGCTGATCTCGCCCACAATTGGCGAACGAGAGAATCGTCCTTTAAAGCATTTCCATGCTGCGCATTTCTCCATACGACCATCGAAGCAATTTCAAATCTGGCCGAACAGCACTCGATTGACCACAAAGATATTCGCAGCATTCAGATTCGGACGATTTCAAGAATATCGGAATGGTTCTCCGACAGGCGACCGCCTTCCGATATCAATGCCCAATTGTCCGTCCAGTATGTATCTGCAATGGCGGCGCTCTCCCTCCAAGCGGGACGAGAATGGTATGAACCATCCTTGATGGCAAGCGAGGACGTTCTTGAATTGATGGAAAAGATCGACGTCGAAGTCGATCCGGTCGCTGAGGAAGCATTCTGGAAGATCGATCAGCATATGTCGTCCGTGACCATCATGCTATCAGACGGTCGTTTGCTCGAGACGTCAGTGAAATGGCCACTGGGTCACTGGCGCCGTCCGTTCGAGGATGCAGACGTGGAAGAGAAGTTTCTGCGCAACCTCCGAGGAACCGCCTTGGTGTCGAAAGGCGCGGAAATCTTCGAACAAGGAATGGACATGGAAAACCATGGCTCGATGCGCGAGTTCATTGAGTTATTGCGCATTGCAGACTGATGATGATCGCGAAGCAGCGGCAGTAGGACCCTTGGCGTCCGACGTAACGATCCCGATCGGCCAGCTCGTGATCTTCAGTGCGAGATCGGCAAACTTGAGTGCGCTCGTGATGTTGCTATCCCGGTGTTCTCGTAGAGGCTCAGTCGCGACGCCCGCGTTACGACCCCGGGGGCCGTTATGCCGTTTGGGGTCGGCTCCCCAAGCCATGGATGCCGGTCGCTGCGCCATATCGCCCTATTTTCAGTTGGCGGTTACACCGAAATGATACCTAGTATATTTTGCGAGGCGCATGAGCTTCAAGGTGAGACCTGAACCGTCGTTGATGTCGGTGCGCCGATTGTTTAGCGCCTTGCCGACATCCGACAGTTCGTCACAGGACGCCTGGGCTGTTTCGATGTAAAGCGGTGCGCCGGATGCTGCCCGTTGTCCGCAAAACGTTCCTTAAATGCTTGGGATACTAGGCATCCATGGACGCCCGGGCTATAGTCCCGTTGGTCCCATCGACCTTTCGCGCCCGAGAGTCAACTTGTTCAAGCCCCAATTACAACCCTCCCCGTCGCTGCATGAAACGGTACGCGAGGAACTCCGTCGACGCATCGCAGTCGGCACCTATTCTCCCGACGCCGCGATCCCGTCGACGGCCATGCTTAGTGAAGAATTCGGTGTTAGTTCGATTACGATAAAGCGTGCGCTACGCGACCTGCAAGCCGCAGGGACGCTCGTATCGATTCCCGGGAAAGGAACATACGTCAAACAACAAAAGCGGCTGTTGCATCAACTCGACGTGATGCAGCCGTCGTTTGACGATTCGAGCATACGTTCAGTATCGGTCACGAGAGAGAAAATATCCGATCCGACCTTGAGTACGATCGCCCTGCCCGACCACGTGATGCTCTGTGTCCGAAAAACGATCTGGATGGACGATGCGCCAGTCGTGTACGACACGACCTATCTTTCTCCGGATATCGGCGACGATATTGTGGACGAGTTCGGAGAGCGCTTCGTCGTCGACGCTCTGGCCAAGCACGCGATCCACGTCACCCGGACCTATCTGGTCATCGACGCGGCACCCGCCACCGCCGAAGTGGAAGAAATATTCGGCGTTCCCAATGGCTATCCCGTGCTGCGGCGGCTATATCGGATGATGACGAGCGAACCCGGAATTATCGTTTATGGCGTCCTCCAGGCGCCGTTTGACAGGCTCGCATGTACCGTGGACTTCCCTTGAATGCAGGCAGTCCTCTCGTCGGCCTAACTCAATTGCATCGGGGACTTCGGCGAGAAGCCTCCTTTACCCTGCCGCGACTCGATACATGCCCGCGCATACGCGAACGAAAGTAAAGCCTGCGCAACGGCACTGAGTCCCGACAAGGGGTAGCGACAAGGTAAGCACTTATGCCCTGCAGCGCATAAACGCTTTTAGGCACAGTTCCCGGTTACGCCCAGCTCGCGGGCAACTGCGATTCACTAGGGTTGCTGCGCATTGATGGGCGCTGGCTGGGACTGGAAACGTCCTCGCATAATCAGAGCAAGCTTCTCCGATCGGCCATTTCGGCCGATCGGAGAAGCTCATGAACAATGCCCCGTACCTAAATCCGTCCGGCACCAGAACGCGAGGTAAAAGCAAGCCGGCGGTGCAGGCAGAAGTAACCGGTGAACTGAACCGTTGGGTTGGCGAGTTCGATCATCACCTGTCTCATGTCGTTGGCTTGGCGCACGCGACCCGTCGCGAGTATCTCTTTTTTGTACGGCGGTTTTTGGCGCAGTACTGCCTGGTGGCAGACCGTGAGCGGTGGGTCCCGCGCGCGGAATGGCTCACCGCCTTTATTCGCCAGGAGGCTGCGCGCCTTCACGGACACTCTCGCAAGAAGCCCGGGACTGCACTGCGAGCCTGGCTCCGGTATCTGGTGTTTTGCGGCATGGCCGGCCGTGAGCTCGAAGCCGCGATTCCCTCGATTCCTCAGTGGAAGTACGCATCTCTGCCGGTTCATCTCATTGCAGAGGAGACTGAGCGCGTTCTCGGAGCAGCGCTCGACGGCAGCGCCCATGAGTTGCGCAATCGGGCAATGTTGCTGGTCCTGGCACGAATGGGCGTTCGGGCCTGCGAGCTCAGGTATCTGATGCTCGACGATATCAACTGGATCGAGGGCTGCGTGCGCATTCGTCCGGGGAAGTCTCATCGCGAACGCCGACTTCCCTTGCCTCACGATGTGGGTGAGGCGCTTTGCGCTTACCTTCAACGCGGACGTCCCTCCAGTTCCTGCAGGGCGGTTTTCCTGAGCACCAAAGAGCCGTACGGCCCTATTCTCGATTCATCTGTCGTGTCGAGAACGGTCCGACGTGCAATGAGCCGTGCCGGCGTGGAGGGCATCCCAGCTGCAGCACATGCGTTGCGTCACACGGCGGCCACCCAGATGGTATGCAGAGGTGCAAGTTTCAAGGAAGTTGCCGACGTGCTGGGACATGTTTCGCTGGGGACGACGGCGATCTACGCGAAGCTCGACCTGGCGACGCTCGCACACGTGGCCTTGCCTTGGCCGGGAGTACGATCATGAACGGACATCCCGAGCTACGCGATCACCTTGACGCTTATCTTGCTGTTCGAGAAGCGCTCGGCTTCAACGATGCAGCCAGAAAGGCGGTGCTCAGAAGCTTCATTGAATATGCAATCGCCGCGGATAGGTGGCCAATCGATGCGCGGCTTGCAGTTGATTGGGCATGCGGGCCGTCGTCTGTCCGCAGCCCCGCTGGGCAGGCAAGCCGCCTTTCTACGGCCCGGCGTTTTTTGTACTACCTGCGCGCGAGCGTTCCGGAAACACAGGTTCCTGGAACCGGATTGCTTGCGCGACCGCGGCGGCATAGGCCCTACATCTTCACCAAGGAGGAACTCGTCCGTCTTCTGGATGCCGCCGCGGCAATGCGGCCTCGTCGCACATTGCGACCGCACGTGTACGTATCGATGATTGGCCTGCTGGCCAGCACTGGTATCCGGGCGGGCGAGGCCATTCGATTGACGGTCGACGACGTGCTACTTGACGACGATCCGCCGAGGATCTCGGTCCTCGAGACCAAGTTTCGCAAATCGAGAATAGTGCCTCTGCACCCGACGACCTCCGAGAAGTTAAGGGCCTACGCTCTGCTGCGCCAGAAACTCGGCTACGCAGGACTCTCGGATCTGTTCTTCATGTCCGAGATCGGAACGGCAATCAACTGCGGGTTCTTCGCGAACTGGTTCACGCGTACCGCTCAACGGCTCGACATGCTGCCGTCTTCGGGCAACCGGCCGCCAACGCTACACAGCCTGCGGCATACCTTTGCCGTCGAGCGCTTGACGCAATGGTGCCTGGACGGTGCGCCTGTTCAGCAATGGATTCCGAATCTGTCCGTTTATCTCGGGCATGTCAGTCCCGCTGAAACGTACTGGTATCTGACCGCGACGCCGGCACTGCTGGCTACTGCGGCGTTGACATTTCGGCAGTATGCAAGTCTTGGAGAGAAGTCATGAAGACTACCACCATGATCGGCCCGTTGCTGCAAGGTTTCTTCGTCGAACATCTGCTTGCCCATAAGCACGTCAGCCCAAGAACGGTATCGAGCTACCGGGATACGTTCCGTCTGCTGCTCCAGTTTGTCTGGGATAAAACGCGCATAGAACCCTCGTCACTGCGCCTGTCCGTACTTGATGCGCCCGTGATCCTGTTGTTTCTCGACTACCTTGAAGTTCAGAGGCACAATTCAGCGCGATCGCGCAACGCAAGGCTCGCAGCGATTCACAGCTTTTTCCAATGGGTAGCGCTGTGCGATCCGGAGTCCGTGGGGTTGGCCACCCGAGTACTCGCAATTCCGTCGAAGCGGATCGATCGGCGGCTCGTGGAGGCGCTCACCCGCGCCGAAATCGATGCACTGCTTGCAGCGCCTGACCGGTCCCTATGGCGCGGACGTCGCGACTACGCGCTGCTGCTGACGATGTACAACACCGGCGCACGCGTTTCCGAAATCACCACACTCCGACAGGAGCAGGTCCAGTTCGGCGGCAGCGCGCTGATCAACTTGATGGGCAAGGGCCGCAAGGAGAGAAGCATCCCGCTGTGGTCAAACACGGCCCGCGTATTGAAGACGTGGTTCCATGAACTCGAGAGCTCCCGCACGCCGATTGCGTTTCCCAGTCATCGCGGTCGGGAGTTGTCGCGCAACGGCGTCGATTACATCCTGCAGCAGGCAGTCGATCAAGCTGGCGCGCAATGCCCGACCCTGATCGATAAGCGAATTTCGCCGCATGTCGTTCGTCACTCGACAGCCATGCATCTGCTGCAGTCGGGCGTCGATATCAGCATCATTGCCCTCTGGCTCGGACACGAGAGCATCGAAACGACCCACGTCTACATCGATGCCGATCTGGCAACCAAGGAGCGGGCGCTCGAGAAACTGACACCGGCTGAATCCGCTTCGTTCCGTTTCAAGCCTTCCGATTGCGTGCTCGCTTTCCTCCAACAGCTCTGATTATCTACAGTGTTGTGGCCGACGACCCATGTCCCAGGGTCGTTGGCCAGCCAAGCTGGGCGTAACCGGGAACTGTGCCTAAAAGCACAATTTCCTATCATAGGCGTCCAAGTTATGATGCCTTGGTCAAATCGCCGAAAATTGGCATATATGCCGGGCCAACTGGGCTCAGAGTTCATCCCAGATTTGCGGATTCAGCAGGTCAGGCCAGGGAGGCTAAGACTTGGGTTGCCACAAATACCCCGCTTTTTGCAGCCGGGCAAGCCAGGCGCCCCGCTTGCCATGACTCGACATCATTTGCGCCAGACGACGCCGGAATACGGCATCCCGCCTGGCGTTTTCATACGCTTCGGCGAGATCCTGCAACTTCTGGAATGCCTGATCGTAGGCGCTGCCCGTCGTGCGTCGCAGTTGTGCATCGATGCTTGACCACGCCGTGTCTTCCTGCTCGAGAAGTGATGTGAGGTATCGTGTGCGTTCCTCACGACGGCGGGCCTCGGCCGCCTGGCGTGCTTCCTGCTCCTTTTTTTCACGGATGGCACGATGAGAGGCAACCCTTGATTCGATTTCGGATATTCGACGGCGTCTGGGCAAATTCAATTGCTTTGCATTCCTACCCTTCTCCCATTTGAGAAAAGCGTTTCGAAGCGTTCGCTCCGCTTCACGGCGGCGCCCCTGTAGCAGCATGCGCAGTTTCGCCCGCATTTCCTCAACCGGCAACTTACGTAACCAGGGATCAAAGCGACTGTCTTCGCTCCCGCTGGATTCTGGGGCCAATAGTGACGGGCTGGCCTCGGCGGCGGCGGCGAGCCAATCCGCATCCAGCATCAGAAACTCGGCCAGTGCTACCTGTGCGGGCGTCAACGCCTGTAATCCCGCAGGCACCGGCGGTTCGATTTCGTCATCGTGTAGCTCATCATTCGCGAGGCGGACAAGCCAGCCAAGATAAAGCGGGCGAGCATCGCCGCCGAGCAGCTCGTCGCGTACAGGCAGCAGGCGCGTCATCCACCCCGCACCATCCATCTCCTCCGAGAAGCGGGCGTGTTCGCCCGAGTCATCGTTGAACGACCAGTCGAGGAGGCACCAGTCATCGACGTCCATGGCCTCGAACGCTTTCTCGAAACGGGAGCGCCTCTTTCGTCCAGCCTTGACGTAATCGCGGAGGGTCGCCGCGTCAAACGTCCCGCGCGGCAGGCGAAGAAGCAGGCGGCAGCTCCCCCAGTTGGAGGAGTAGACGTGGGCATCGAAATATTGCTGTACCCACTCGAGCGGGTCGCCCTTGAGGTTGCCCCAGTGATATTCGTTGACGAAGCTCGAGGCGGTAATCGTGGCCCGCGTGGAGAAACTGCGCAACTCTGCCTGCTGGGTCGCCGTAAGCAGCTGGTCGACGCATGCAAACTCGTAGTATTGGTATTCGCTCATGCCAGATTCCCGTAGCGAAGCGCATGGAAGAGAAGAAGGTGAATGTGCTGGCGCGCAACCCGGCAGAGCCATGAGACTTCGGGCCGACGCGAAAGCCAAAATGCTTCATGGCAAGCGCCGAAAAGCGTGCGCGTTGCCAGCGTGACGTCCTTTCGGCACGCGACGCGGCGCTTTCAGCCCGCCGCGTCCGCGCCGCCCAGCCGCATCCGGTAGTCCACCAGGAGCTGCTGCTGTGCTTCGAGCTGCGCGGCCAGCTTCGTGCGGTCCGCGCGGAGCGAGTCGCGAGCCTCGCGTACCAGGAGCAGCTCGGCTGCCCGCGCATCGGCTGCCGACTGCGCTGCGTCGCGCTCGGCCTCGGCGCGCGCCCGATCGGTGAGCGCACGATTGAGGGCGGACTGCAGCGCCTCGCCATGTGCCTGCTGATCGCGTGCGAGCCGGGTCGTGGCCGTCGCTTCTGCGACGAGCCGCGCGTTGTCCCGGTTCAGCTGTGTGATCTCGTTCTGCCGGACGATGGCCGTCTGGTTCGCCTGGCGTAGCTCAGCCTGCACCTGCTGGACCTGCTGCTCATGTCGGCGCGCTTCCTGTTCGCGCTGCTCGCGCGCAGCCGTACGGAAGTGCTCAAGGGCATCGCGCGCATGCACGAGCCTGGCCTCAAGCGACAGGCGGAAGCCTTCCTGCTCGGCAAGGCGCTCGGTCTGGTCACCTACCTGCTGGGTGAGCCGCTCGACGTCCAGGTCGCGCTGATGCAACGCCACGCGAGTCCCGGCGTGCGCCTCCTGCTCCGCGCAAAGGGCGGCGGTCGCGCCAGTGAGTTGCTCCCGCACCGTGGCCAGCTCAGCGCCGAGCCTTGCGATTTCGGACTGCGCCTGCTGCTGTTGCGCGGCCGCAGCGGCGGCCTGCTGGTCGACGAGGGCTTGTGCTTCCTCGTGCAGGCGGGCTGCGAGCCGGGCTACCAGATCCTGGATCGCGTCCGAGAGCGACCCGGCGCGTGTCAGTGACGCGCCCTCATCTTCTTCCAGTTCCCTCAGGTAGCGGTGGATCGTGGTTTTCGAGCCCGTGTTGCCGAGCGCGATACGTATCGCGTCGATCGATGCGTGCTGCCCCTGTGCCAGCAGGGCATCGCGGGCGCGCTTCACGTCCATGCGCGTAAGACCGGTGCGGGCCATCTGCTTCCTCGCTCGAATATCGTACTGTATTACGTACCATGTATATACGTATCGCTGAACGCGGTCAAGGGCGGCCGGATGTGGGTGTGGCTGGCCTGCGATAAAGGCGGATTATCGAATGTGATGGTCCGAATCCGGCTTGTTCCGCCGCCAACCGGTACGAAACATGGAAATTGACGATCTCCGGGGGGGATTGCTGGTCAAATTGGGATGCCGCAACCCGGCGCGTGGACCACAAGCGTTTGATGTGTATAATTCAATTGTTTTATACACATTTACGAGGCGCGCCATGCGTACCAATATCGAGATCGACGACCGGTTGATGGCCGAAGCGCTTGCCGCAACGGGCATCCGGACCAAACGTGAAGCGGTCGAGCTTGGCCTGAAAACGATCATCCGGCTCAAGCAGCAGGAGCAGATTCGCCAGTTCCGCGGCAAATTACCGTGGGAAGGCGACCTGGATGCCATGAGGCGCGACCAGTGATACTCGTCGATTCAAGCGTGTGGATCGACTACTTCCGGGGGCTGGCTTCACCCCAAGCCAGCCGACTGGATGCCCTGCTGGGCCGGGAGGTACTGGTCACCGGCGACCTGATCGTCGCCGAGGTGCTACAGGGATTTGCCGCCGAGTCGGCGTTCAATACTGCCCGGCAGCTGATGACGACGCGATTCAATGTCGTCTCGCTGGTGGGGCCGGATAACGCCATTCAGGCGGCCCGGAATTACCGCATCTTGCGAGCGCAGGGCGTAACGATCCGCAAAACCATCGATACGCTGATCGCGACGTGGTGCATTGAAAACGGTGCGCCGCTGCTCTTCAGCGACCGGGATTTCGATCCGTTCGTCGAGCACCTCGGTCTTCAGTCTGCAATGCGCGACGACTAACGTGCCGGTGACAGCAAACAGCAAGAAACGATACGGAATACGAATTCACCACCGGTTTCAGGCCAACTGGAGCTGGATATCTTCTCCGGGCGTGCGGACCTGATAGCCCATTGCCCGGTAGCCGCGCTGGCGTTTCTCCCACATGCGCTGCAACACCGGATGGCCGCCATCCACATAATCGATCACCCGTACGCCGGTCTTGCCCGCATGCTCGCGGTGCAGCCGGCCGGCGTACTGCTGCAGCGTGCCCCTCCACGCAACCGGCATGGCCAGCACCAGCGTGTCCAGCGCCGGATGGTCGAAGCCTTCACCTACGAGCCGGCCAGTCGCCAGCACCACGCGGGGTGTGTCACCGGCCAGCGCGTCAAGGGCAGCCAGCTGTGCCACCCGCGCTTTCCGGCCGAGGCGACCGTGCAGCACGAACAGCGGTTGTACCGTGTCTTGCAGCATCTGCTGCAGGCTTTCGAGATGGTCCGTCCGCTCGGTGAGTACCAGCACGTTCCGCCCCTGCCCGTACTGTTCATGTACAGCCGCCGCGATCATCTGCGTGCGCGGGGTGTCCTGCGCGAGCTGAGCGAACACCGCCTGGATTGGCGCGTCGGCCGCGACGTCCACTGCGGAGGTGAGCCTTTGCGGGAAGACCTCAAGCACCTGCGGCGCGCCAGCGGGCGATTTCGCCGCATGCCGGATCGGTCCACACAGCATGAACATCACCGGTTGCTGGCTGTCGCGCCGCACCGGCGTCGCCGTCAGGCCGAGCACGTAGCGTGCATTGACGCCCTTTAGCACGGCCTCGAAGGAATCCGCGGAGATGTGATGACATTCATCGACGATGACATGGCCGTAACGCCGCAACAGCTCGCCGCGAGCACCATCGGGTGCCACGGATTGCAGCATCGCGACATCGATCCGGCCCGTCGCCTTCGACTTGCCACCGCCGATCGTGCCGATCTCGCGCGCGTCGAGTGCGAGAAACGACTGCAGGCGCTCGCGCCACTGGTCAAGCAGCTCCCGGCGGTGCGCAAGCACGAGCGTGTTGACGCCTCGCTGCGCGATCATCGCGGCCGCCGTCACGGTCTTGCCGAACGCCGTCGGCGCATGCAGGATGCCGGTGTCGTGTCGCAGCAGGTCGGTAACGGCCGCCTGCTGGTCATCGCGCAACGTGCCGGCAAACGGAACTGCAAGCGGCTCGCCGGTGCAGCGCTCGTCGCGGACGTCGCAGGCGATGTCGTTATCGCGCAGTAGCGTCATGACGTCGTCAAGGCATCCGCGCGGCAATGCAATGTGGCGCGGGCAGTTCTCGGCGCGCCCAATGATGCGTGGCTTGTCCCATACGCTGAAGCCGCGCGCCTGGGCCCGGTAGAACTCCGGATTCTGGAAGGCGGCCAGCCGGATGAGCCGGTTGAGCCG
>NZ_JBMIQH010000056.1:0-25149 GCF_056155635.1 Paraburkholderia sp. BR10141
GTACCCGTTGTTGGCAACCTGCCTCCCTCCAGATAAAACCATGCTCGGGATAATGCGCCTTATCTGGAGCACCAGATAAGGCACATGCGCGGCGCAAGCTCTACGACCTTTACAAACTGGATAGCTCACCGATTGCCGAAGAAGCATTGCGCCGCATTGGGGCGCTGTATGCTGTTGAGCGCGAGGTTCGCGGGGAAACGCCGGAGGTGCGCCTGTCTACGCGTCAGCAACGCTCGGCACCATTGCTCACTGAGCTGAAGGCCTGGTTCGAACACACGCTGTCACAGGTATCAGCGAAGTCGGGGCTGGCGAAGGCGATCAGATACTCGCTGGGGCACTGGCATGCACTCACACGCTATTGCGAAGACGGGCGCGTCGAGGTGGACAACAATACGGCGGAGCGCGCAATCAGGCCGCTCGTTCTCGGCAGGCGCAATTATCTGTTCGCAGGCTCCGACGGCGGTGGCCAAAGCGCGGCGGTGATCTATAGCCTCATCGGTACGGCGCGCCTGAACGGCATCGAGCCGTTTGCCTATCTGCGCACGGTGTTTGAGCGCATCGCCGATCATCCCATCAACCGCATCGACGAGTTGCTGCCGTGGCGCCTGATGCCGGCTGCACACATCGAGCAGCAAGCCGCCTGACAATCAATCCGATGGTCCAATCCCGCAAACCTGCCGTGCGCCTCGTCAAGGCGCCAGTGCCCGATTACGTGCTGCGCGTTGAACTGAAGTACATCAAGCCGGCAATCTGGCGACGAATCATCGTTCCCGGCTCGATCAGGCTGGGCAAGCTGCATGTCGTGCTGCAACTGGCCATGGGCTGGGAAGGCGGGCACCTGCACGAGTTCGTCTTCGGCGAAACCAACTATGGTGAACCTGATGACTTCGGATTCCAGAGCGATCCGCCAATGTTCAATGAAGCACGGGTCACGCTGGCGAAGGCACTGGGCGGGTTGAAGTCATTCACCTACATCTACGACTACGGTGACAACTGGCAGCATCGGATCAAGGTCGAGAAGGCTCTGGTGCCTGATCCAGACATGCGCCGGCCACTTTGCCTGGACGGGCAGAATGCATGTCCACCGGAAGACGTCGGTGGGGTGCCAGGATATGCCGACTTCCTCGAAGCGATCACCGATCCGACGCACGAGGAGCACGACCACTTCCTCGAGTGGTGTGGCGGCAGCTTCGATCCCGCCGCCTTCGATCTCGTGCTCGCAAATCAACTGCTCTCAGAGGTCAAGTTCTGATCGTCAAGACGGCCTCCGATTGACGCTTACGTTTCTCCAGCCTCGGACCACCACAGTGTTCGCACCACACGCGTCGGCGTGGCACATGCAGCACCACCCGGTACTCGAACAGCGGCAGATCACGCACGCGTCGCACGCTCGTCTCATGAACCTGCGAACAGCGCGCTCCACATTGCTCGCAATACATGACCTTGCTCACCGGCTTCAGATACAGCGAGAGCGTATGGCCTTCACCTTGTGGCCATTCAACCCGTTCCAGCCGATATCCTGTCCAGCAGCCCAGCGCCTGAAGTGCCTTGCGATCGAGCAACTCCGCCCCCTGAATTCCATAAAAGTCAGGACTCAGGTTACGCAATCATCCTCAGAAGCTCCACGGTTTCCTACGAAGAACCTTTTTTCTTGGGGCGTCTTTGTACCTATCTCACCCGATGCGTCGGGACACTGGGAAACGCGAATGAATATCGATCGTCAATCGACGCGAAGGAAAATCCTCCAAGTCGTGCGTGAGATGGCCGGAAAATATCCCACTGAGGACTACTGCGATGCTCGCCAGCGGTTCGGGTTGCTAGGGAAGATCAGGAGTCTCGCGGAGAACGTGATGCCGACCGCCAGACTGTGCTGGGAGTATGTCGGTCTGCACCGCTCGCATCTTGTCGATGAGTTCGAGTTTGCGCAGCAAGATAACGCCGCGCGATTCTGACGGCAACTGACACGGAGAGAGTGATGCGCTGCCGAAATCCAAGAATCTACGCAACGCTGCGTCGCCGATTTTGCCTCGAAGCGTTGAAGTTGATGGGCTTTAAATACACGAGCACAAGCGGATCGACGCTGGTAAAGCTCGGTGCATGCCGGACGCCTTATGCGACCGCGAGGCGTGATGGTGAACTCTGGCGCGTAACACCGCTAGTCAGCCCACGTGTATGGCGTCCGCATTGAACACGGTACGATGTTCAGAAGGCACAAGGGCAGGCAGGGACCGGAGTCTCTGTCTGCCCTTGTCCGAATCGTCGCTTTCCGTCCCTCAGGCTTTAGCGCAATCGCCGAGCGACAGCCAACGGGGATTCCTGGTCGCGTTAGAAGCGATGACGGATACCTACAGTCGCCACGGCTTGCGAGTTCGAATCCGATGCGGACACCCCTACGATGTCTGCGTGGATCTTGCCCTGACCGTCAACGACGCGCTGATACGCGGCTTCGGCGTATACGTCGGTGCGCTTCGACAACAGGTAGTCGCCTTGCAGAGTGAACTGGTGGTACTTCGGATTCACGCCTTCCAGGCTCGCGTCCGTGTACGTATAAGCCGCTGACAGCGTGAACGCGGGCGTGAAGGTATAGCGGCCGTTCAGTTCGTAGTTGGTGAAGTGGGCGCTGTCGCCGGCGAGCGACGTCGTAGTGCCCGACGATGTGATCGCCGTGAGATTGCTTAACTGCGTTTGCGTGAACACGAAGCCCACGTTTGCCGCGCCGAAGGCGTAGTTCAGGCCAGCGCCGTAGGTGCGCTGACGCGAAGCGGTGAAGGTGGCGTCGTCGCTGACTGCGCCGCTGCTGTTGATGCTCGAACCCGAGTTGTTCAGCTGCAGGTAGCCTGCGCCTGCCTTGAGGCCACCATACGAGTACGTTGCGCCGACGCTGTAGGCGCGGTTATTCGCGAATCCGCCCGCAGCGTTCGAGAAGCCATACAGCGCATTGAATTTGAAGCCGCCGTAGTTCACGCTCTGGTACTTGAGCGAATTGCTCACGCGGAACGAGTTGTTGAGGTTGTCGTTGTCGTATGGGTGCGAGGCAAGCGTGCCCCCGTATTGTGTACCGTTCAACGACAGGCCGCCGAGGTTGTCGACCACGCTGTCATATTGGCGACCCAGCGTGACCGCGCCGGCTTGCTCGCTCGAAAGACCGACAAATGCCTGGCGGCCGAACATGCGGCTGCCTTGGCCCGACTTACCGGTCGAAAGGTTGAAGCCGCTCTCGAGCACGAAGATCGTCTTGAGGCCGCCGCCGAGATCTTCACTGCCGCGCAGGCCCCAACGGTTGCCGTTGACGAGGCCGCTAGCCTGCTGGAAGTTCGAGCTGCCGCCCTGGTTCGACGTGTACGCGATACCCGAGTCGATCAAGCCATACAGCGTTACCGAGTTTTGCGCATGCGCTGCGCTTGCGAACACACCGGCAACGGCGGCCGCGACGAAAGTCTTGTTCATCTGCAATATCCTTTGAATTTCATAAGCCGCTCTAAAAGCGGATGCGCAGAATAACCGAGGCGCATCGTAATCGCGCAGCCACCGTTACCAACAAACAACGCCCCATATTTCATAATTTTTCATTTCAAATCCTTCCAATTTATTAACCTAAAATACGCAATTCATTCTTTCCATTTTTAACGCGTAAGATCCGTGCCTGTGTTGATGATTTGTCAAATTGGATGCTGAAAAATGAGCACGTGATACGCACCGTGAGAGCGCGCGCGAGGCGGGTACACAAGACGACATCAGATTTATGTGATGTATTCGATATGCGCGGTCTGTAATGTCGTGAAATAAAACACCGCGTAGAATTCTTTGACGTGGGCGTTAAACGCCCATAGAATGGATACAACTGATCGGGAACAACGAGAGGTCAGTTAGGTTCTTGTCCCGTAACTCAATCTGGTTGAAGAGGTTAATATGAAAAATATCGCATTCGCAGTCCTGACGGTTGTTGCAGGTTTCCAGTTCGGCATCGCTCACGCGGCTGAAGCTGACGCCAAGCCGACCCCGCAGGCGACCTCGGTCGCGCAGACGCACTCCAGCGACGCCAGGCAGGTCTCGTCGAACGGTATCCGTCACCCGCTGCTCGATGGCGAACCGCAGACGGGCTCCAACTGGGATTACTCCAGTGCCCACGATGTCGATGGCTACGCGGTGCCGCGTTCGTAAGCCGCCTGCCATACACCAAACGGGGAGGGCGCGTGCCGTCCCCAACTGACCACGCTTACTGAAGGGGTAGCAATAACATGAAGAAGATGCTTTTCGTCGCGCTGGCTCTTGCCGCAGGTGTCCTCGCAACTGCCCAGGCTGCTGAAGCGCCGGCCGCGAACGCAAACACGCAACCGACCGTCAAACAGACGAATGCCAACGACACCTGGAAAGTGTCGTCGAACGGCATCCGACACCCGCTTCTGTATGGCGATCCTCAGACGCGCGCAAACTGGGATTCCTCGGTCGATCACGATGTGGATGGCTACCCGGTTCCGCGCTCGTAAGCCCTCTGTCTAAAACCAACCCGGTGGAGGGCGTGTGCCTTCCCCAAAACGATCACGCTCATTCAAGGGGTAGCAATGAAGAAGATACTTTTCGTCGCACTGGCTCTCGCCGCAGGTGTTTGCGCAACTGCCCAGGCCGCCGAAGCACCGGCCGCGAACGCTAACGCGCAACCGGTCGCCACGCAGGCGCACTCCAACGCCACCTGGAACGTATCCTCGAACGGTGTCCGGCACCCGCTGCTCGATGGCAAACCGCAGTCGGGCGCCAACTGGGATTACTCCAGCGCCCACGATGTCGATGGCTACGCGGTGCCGCGCTCGTAGGAGGCAAACTCGGATATCCGGGGAGGGGGCGTGAGCCCCCTTTTTTTCGTTGCGCGGCATTAGGAGAGCCGTACCGTAGAATAGGAGGCTTCTCTAGTGGACCCTGGTCAAGACACCGCTGCTGCCTCGTGGGCGAGTTGTCGACGCCGCGTGAATCTCATGATGCCTTCTCACCTGCCTTATCCGAAAGGCGACTTGCGCCGGATGCTGACTGTACTTGCTGCGATTGACGTGCTGCCGGTAGCGACTATCCAGCTTGTCGCGGAGGCTGTGGGGCTGGACCGGCGTACTGTGAAGCATCTGATCGATCAGGCACGAGAGGAGGCCTGTGTATCGATTCGCAAGGATGGTTCCGTCTATTCGATCATTAACTGGGGGCCGCTCCTCAGGAAGGACGCGGCCATTCGGGCGCTGCGGACCGGCTTGTACCCCGAGGCGGATAACACCTAGAGAACCGTGAAGCGCGCTGCGTTCGATCGCACATTCACGCACACGCGCGATGCGCAGCAGTGAACGAAACCGAAGCACTGCTGCGCTCATTCATCTGTGTCATGCCGGCGTATGTTGCAAGATCCCGAAAGAAAACTACGCAATGTCGGGCATCTTTCGTCGATAAAATTACAGCGCTTTCCTGCGCATTTGCGGCAAGGACGACTCGCGCCGAAAGGTTCGCTCGCCGAAGCGCGACAACTTATTCCCCCCGTCATCCTCCCCAGCATAGGGGTTGCTCACTTGTGCTGTGGCTGCGACTCCCGCCGTTGGCCGCGGCCATCGCAACTCGGCGGCTGGGCTCTGCCCCTCTATCAAGTCCGGCTGCGCTCAGACGCGCTGTTTCATCGCGTCTCACAAAATGAGGCTATGTCGTCGGTTGTGCGGATAGCGTGATGCTGGTGGTGCGGGCTGTGGCTAGCGACGCGGTGAGGTTCTACCGCTGCAGCAGGCCTTCATTACGCGCCGTTACAAATACAAGTCAGATACACACAGATGAAGAATGCAACACACCTGCGTAGCGTGACCGGCACGATTCGGGAAGGCGCGGAGCATCTTCCCGTAAGACCACTGGTGCGGGCATGAGTAGCAACGCATCACCATCGCCTCGCAGCTTAGCTACGCTTGCTTCGTGGGCGTGGGGCCTGTGTGGCGCATTGATTGTTGGTCCTGCCTTGATGCTGTTTGCCTTTCTGGCGTTCGACAGTGGCTTTTCGTTCCGCAATCTCGCAAGCGACTATTACAGCGTTGCAGCGCTGGAGACGACGCGTCCCGCGACGCCCGGCTTTATCTCGATCGCTGCGTGTCCCGGCGTTTCAGCGCCGCTTCAGGCGCTTTCTGCATGTCCCGATGTCCAGCTGATACTTGTACCGGTGTCGAAGCTTGAGAGCGTGATGGCGGCGCGGTTGCGCTTCCTGTACGCGGTCGCGGTGGTGGTATCGGCGTTTGTCGTTGGCGCATACCGGTTGCTGCGTCGAGCACTCGCGGGTGTACCGGGCGCGTGCAGCTGGCCTCCAGTCGAGGAGCGTGATTCAGCTTTCTCCTTTTCGGGAAGCGTCCCGCCCGCGACAGCCGACCGGAAACAAGTCGGCGGCGCGGTCACGTTTGCCTCTGGTACGCGGCCGGGCTCATTGAATTACCGCTACCGCGACACCCCAGGAAAGTGAATGGTCAGGATGCCGTGCCCTTGGAGCTGAAAACAAGCCCGCTAGTGCGGGCTTTTTTCGAGCTTGCTAGAGCAGACGCGATTGCAGAGGCCTGACGATCCTACGCAGCAGCCTGTGTCTTCGCGCGTCACTACGATGCGAGATGCGCTTCTGGGGGCATGCAATCCGACAATGCCATGAAAATGTTCTATCACGCGTGATATTGTTTAAAACATGACGTGACAAGACATATATGGCCTGTATAATTTCGTGAGGCGGACGGTCTCCCACTTCTTTGCTTACTAAGGGACGCCGCGATGTTCGTCTGATCGAACAACTGCACGAGGGAGTCTGTATATGAAGAAAGTCATCGCAACATTGGTCATTGCTGCATCGGGTTTCGTCATCGATACGTCGGCTTATGCAAGTGACGCATGCGGGACAATCATCTGCTTGGCGGGACTGCTCCAGGGGTCGGGTGGGGGCAGCGAATGCGACTCCGCGGTGGCGGATTACTTCGATATCGTCCCAACGCGCCATGGTCACCCGGATCTCTCCGCCATGCCCAAGCAACGCTTGGCATTCCTGAATCAATGCTCTTCAGACGTCGGCACCTGGAAGACGGACATCAACAACGCGTATGGACAAACGTATTGAGCGGGCGTTCAGTCAGGGATGCGTTAGTAAGGTCCGATTTATGAAAAGTCACATGATCCTGCTGGATGACGGTGCGTTTTTTATCAAGCGCAGTATCAACGGCGACGCGGCGTCTGCGAGTGGACATCTTCTGCACCGCTGCGGCTCCGGTGATGGTGTGCTCGATGCGTACGAATGCGTTGGCACCTATCAGCGCGAGGCGTCCGGCGCGTGGGGCGCATCCGTCAAAGTACCTTGCGACGTTGCAACCGGAAGCAACACGCGCAGGCTTGGGACGTTCAAGACCAACCACGATGCAATAACCGCTTTGTGGAAAGCGCGGCGTGATACCCGCGTTACGTGCCAGGAGTAGCGCAAACAGCGCACCGCACCGGCCGGCAGCCGGAAGGGAGCTGGAAACAATGAAAGTGGCCGTCTGCGAGGCCCGCCGTGCTCATCGCGTCGAAAAGCGTGCGCGAACTGAGGTTGTCATTACGCGCAAGGCCGTTATACGTGCATTTTCCGCCCCCGGCATTTCGCGTCAGGCGGCGATGGCAATTGCGCGGAAGTACATGGGCAGCAGCCCCGTTCCTCCTGCATGGGGGCAACTTGGTGTGCGTGGGACGTTCGATAGAAAGATTGAGCGGCGCTGGTCGAGGTTCATCCGTCGTTTGCGTCCAGCAGGATATGCGGACACGCAAGGGCGTTGGGTTCAGCCTTTTGTGCAGACTGCCCATGACTTTGGCATCGCACTGGAACAGCGCGGCGCCGCTCCGATCGTGAAGCTGTTGCGAACCCCTGCGCACGGGTAATATCTCGTCAAATAAAGATGACGCAGGGCGCAATGTTTCTGCTAGTATGACGTATAAGGTCACGTTAAGCAGGAACAGCAAGTATGGCTCCCAGTCTTTCTCCGTCAGCATCGCAACAGGCCTCCGCGTCGCCTGTCTCGCGTGCCTTCGCCCTCATACTGGCGGTACTCGCTACGAGCACTTCAATCTGGATCTCCGTGATTGCTGGCTGGGATCGCGGCGGTCAACTTGGCGAACGGCTCGCCTGGGTTCTCATGGGCCTGGTCCTGCTGCTTGGTGCCCATCTCATACCGGCCCTGTGCAGCCGCGCATCGACTGTTGTGCGTCTGCCCGCGCTTTGCATCTGGCTTGTGTCGATGGTTGCGACGGGATACGGCCATGCAACGTTCTTTGTACTTGCGCAACAGCATTCGGGGGCGCTCCGTGCCGCCGCACTGCGGCCGGGCTTCACTGCGCCGGCGTCGATTGTCGGCCGGACACCAGCCGACATCGCGCTCGAGAGGGCGAGGGTCACGCGGGATCTTGCTAGGGCGAACGCGCAGACGTGCGAGTTGCGCTGTGCCGGCCTGCGTGTCACGCGTACGACGCTCGCCGCGCAGCTTGCAGCGCTCGATGTTGAATTCGGTGAGGCGACTCGCGGTGAGCGCCTGGCAGACGATGCCCGTGCGCAGCAGGCGCGTTTTCAGGCGCGGCTTGACGCGGCGCGCGTCGATCCAGTGACAGCGCGAATTGCGCAGACCTTTGGCGTTGCAACAGGTGCGGTGGACCTATGGCTTGCCCTGAGTTTCGGCCTCTTGCTGGAGTGCGTCGCGTGCCTTGGCTGGCTGCTCGCGCTGCGTCAAGACGCGGCGTCAGCCGAAGACAGTCGAAACGCAACTACCGGTCTAACGATTCAGGCAATCGCCAACGCTGCTGATGCAGCGCCGTCATTCAGCGAAAGTGCGGCCGAGTTGCAGGCCGCAACAAGTAATCAGACGCTGGCGATCGGGGATGCAGATGCGGCAAGCGAAACGTCTCCATGCATGGATCTCGCGCGCGTCGAGGCAGCGGTAGAAGCAAGAAGTATCAGACCCACGGTGATCGAGATAAGGAGTTTTTTGCGGTGCTCGCAGAGCAGGGCGCTCAAGATGCGCAGACACCTTATGTCGCGTCCCGACTCGGAGCACCTGACACGTCAGGGAACGCCTGCTTCGGCCCTGACACATTGAGTTCTGTTGCGGCCATAATGGTGTGTACGCAACAAACACGGAACAGAACAGAGGATCGGTTCACTTTAAAGGAGTCCAATATGCACGCACTGCTCAACGTCCTTGGCTGCGGCGCCGTAGCGTTCGGTCTGTACTATGGCGTCTACTGCGTTCTCCGCTATTTCGGGCACGTCGCGAAGACGACTGACATACATTTCTACTGACTCATTCGATAGGGTAGATAGCGACTGGCCCGATACGGTTCATTGCCTGTTTGAACCGGCGACGGATACGCAAGAGTTCCTTTCCTGCTGGTAAGGTGCGAAGAGGCACGCACCCTAGTCATGCTAGCGGCGGACGCGTATAATTCGATGTACTTTTTATCGTAACTCCATGCCTAGCATGGATTTAGCCCGCCACTTCGGCGGGCTTTTTTCTTTGCAGCGAGCGAACGACGCCCTGGCGGCTCTGCGATCAGCGACGCCTCGACGTTCCGCTAGAGTGCACATGTGCACGAACTATGCCGCGGCGCGTTGATTTGTAGACTCGCTTGCGGCGAAGTCGCTAGGCGAGGCACGGTCTGTTTCTCAATCTGTTCCCCCGGACGGATCAATGCCTGTGGAGGCTTACATGCGCCGCTGCGAAAGGCAAAATCAGCCGCGAGTGCGGAATAGCGCCCGATGCGTCATATAGTTCGCATGGCGTCATGTTATCCGTGATAGTGTGACGCATTGCGCACAATTAGGGGTATTTGAATGCCCGACTTTCGCTTTGATGACGTCATCGTTGCGGACGACGCTCAAGACATCCAGAGCTACCTTGCTGAAGCTCACGCAGCGAAGATCCGGCCGCTGTGCCTTTGCCATCCTGACGGTGTGCCGATGTACGTTGCGAAGGCGGGCAAGGCGTTCATCATCAAGCGGATGCCCAATAGCGGCGCAACGCATTCAGCAGATTGCACGTCGTATCGTCCGCCCGAAGAGATATCGGGCATGAGTCAGGTGCTGGGCGAGGCCATCCGCGAGAATGATGAGGACGACACGACTGCACTCAAGCTCGATTTCAGCCTGTCGAAGCAGGGCGCCCGCACCGCTCCAACTGCGTCTGGGCAAACCTCCGATACGGTGCGCGCTGATGGGGCCAAACTCACGCTGCGCAGTACACTGCATTACCTGTGGGACCAGGCAGAACTGAATCGATGGACCCCCGGTATGGCAGGCAAGCGCAGCTGGTATGTCGTGCGCGCACGCATCGCCGCCGCGGCCGAGCGCAGCGTTACGAAAGGTGCCCCACTCTCGACTCAGCTATACATGCCGGAGCCTTTCGTCAGCGATCAGGCGACGCAGCTGCGGCAGCGGCGCATCACGCACATGGCCGGCCTTGCCAGCAGCCAGAAGGCGCGCAAGCTCATGATTGCGATCGGGGAGATAAAGGAAATCGGCGCGGCACGCTATGGCTTCAAGATCGTCGCCAAGCATCTGCCGGACTTCCCGCTGATGATGGAGGAGGCAATCTATCGACGCTTCCGCACACGCTTCGCAAGCGAGCTCGACATCTGGAGCAGCATGGAGTCGTCGCACCTCGTTTTCATCGCGACATTCGGCCTCGGGGCGACCGGAATAGCTTCAATAGAAGCGATCGCCGTGATGCTCGTGAACGCGAACTGGCTTCCCTTCGAGCATATGTACGACGCGATGCTGCTCGATTCGCTAGTCCAACAGCGGCGCCGCTTCGTGAAGGGTATGCGCTACAACTTGCCCGAAAGCAAGCCACTCGCGTGCGCAGTCCTCTCCGATGTGCCGCTGCATCCGAGCGGTGTTGCGTTGTACATCCGCAAACCGGGCCTGGAGCCGCACGACGTAGAGGAGCTGGACGCTCTCACCGAGCAGAGCGAGATGCCATCGTGGATCTGGGACGCCAGCGAGGAAATGCCGCGCCTACCAGACAACGTGCTCAAGGTTGAACCTCCCGCGCCTCCGAGTGAGCCCGCTGAATCGGCATGGTGAAGTCGGAACGCCATTAAGGCACAAGGCTGGCCAGTGGGTGCAGACAGACCGGATCCGCCGAGCCAGCCGAGTTTCGATGGCATGGAGCCGGATACTACGCGCTCTGCACGGCGACGCAGCTGACCGTGACGCGCTCGAAAAGCGCGAGGCGCATGCCAGCCGCCACTGGCAGTGACTTCTCGCCGTGGCATACAAGGCGTATTATGTTTTCGACTATCGGGAGAGGTGCGCAAACATGAAGACGTACGAATCGGTTCAAGCGCAGATCGCGAAGCTGGAGAAACAGGCACAAGCACTTCGCGCTAAAGAAGAGAACGCCGTCCTCGAAGAACTTCGCGCAAAGATCGCGAAATACGGTTTTACCGAGAAGGATCTCTTCGGCCGCAAGCGACGCGCGCCGAATGGCTCGGCCAAGGCTACGGCCAAGTCAGCCGTCGCGCCGAAGTATCGGGATCCGAAAACCGGTGCGACCTGGTCCGGCCGCGGCCGCGCGCCGCTCTGGATTGCATCGGCAAAGAACCGGGATCGCTTCCTGATCGCTGCCGAGTAACATCACTGGGTGACCGACGCCCGCGTTTCGCTGACGCCGATCTACCAAGTATTGCGGAGTAGAAGGGGAGCCGCGGTGGTGGATGTCGCTTCCTCAATCAGCGCGCAAGACCTGATGCTCGCGACACCCCATCGCATACCGTTTTCGCGGGAAGGCTGGATCTTCGAACTGAAGGTCGACGGGTTCAGATGTCTTGTCGACAAATGGGGCGACGAAGTAGCGATAACCAGCCGGCAAGGAAAGCCCTTCAACCATTCATTTCCTGAAATTGTGGAAGCGGTTGCTGCCGTCCCCGGAGATTTCGTGTGGGACAGCGAGCTTGCAATCGGTGGCGGTCGCGGGGGCGACGGCTTTTGGGCTACTCATGGAGCGTTTAAGCACGACGTCACCGCGGAATATTCCGGCGGCCGTTCGCCGACACCCTGCACGAATTTTCGTTTTCGATATGCTCCTATTGGGAAAGCGCGATTTGCGCCAACTGGAGCTTACGGAGCGGAAGGCTTATCTGCGAGACGCCTTTGACAACACAGAGCGGCTCGTCTATCTCACAGACGTCGAATGCGTCGGCAAACTCGTTTTCGAGCAGCTGAAAAGCCACGACTTTGGGGGTATGGTTGCAAAGCGAAAGTCATCGACTTACACGCGCGGACGGTCGCTCAACTGGATAAAGATCAAGAACCCGAATTACGGCCGACCGGGAGCGCTAGGCTTTGGCCATACCGGCGAATAGCAAAGCTTCGAAAAGTAACACCCTCATGACGCTCGGGATGCCCCGCGCCCACCGCCGAATGTCCCTAACCCACAGACGCCGTTCGGCCGGCTTTTTCCGCAGTGACTGCTTCCTATATCCAAGCAGTCCATAGCAACCTCGGTTGTATCGAGTGTCGATTCGCAATAACCACGTTAGTTAACGCAAATAGCCCGCACGCCCGACGCGAAAACGATTATTTGCTTACGTACCAATGTTATTGATATCTGCGCGTCCGATGTCGCGAAGGAGCATCTTCGGTTCTGCTTTCGAGATCGCCCAAATGTTCCGCTGCCGGAACCTCGATCTGTTCGCCCGGGAAAATAGCACTACCGTTTGCTTGATTTTTCCTTCAAATACGCCTTTCATTTTCTCCAACAAGGTTCCAAAAGGCGCAGTTTTCCGACGGGAGGACGTATGGCTACGTGGCTCGATAGGTACTTCGAAGGGAACGAAGGGACGCAGAGTTTATTCGTAACGTTTTCGGCAACTTCTACGGTGCTCAAGTCTCCACCTGCTGTTGGGGTTTACGTGATCGAATCTTTCTGGACCCATGTCAGCCTTAAGCGGGATGACCTCTTCATACCGCCGAACAAGGTACGGCAGAAACGCCTCACTGGCTTATCGCCGTCAGTCATTTACCGAGAAGGCACCAATCCCGCGCGGAAAATATATGGCGACCAGGTTGCTCCATACTCGCCGATTACGATCGTGCCAACGCAAAGCGGTGCATATGACCTGTATATGGGTGAGCCGGCATCGCAGGTGCACTTCCCAGATATCGATACGAGCGAGGAGGGAAAGATTCAAGGCGGATACGTACGCGGTTGGCAATTCCACCTCGAGATTCTGAACTTCGAACCGCACCCTCAACTAGAGACGCCGGTGCGTACGTTCGAAAGAACGGTCGGCCCTTGATGGCGAGGCGTGAAGAGCGGTAGGGGACGTCTCAAAATGGATCGGGCGTTCCTTTACGTTGTGCGGCGCGCCGTAATGCGTACTCGGCGCGCAAGTGCACGCAGCGCGTCGCCGATCTATTGCGCGAGGATCACCGGACTACGCGTCTGCGCGAGCAGTTCACAGCTGCGATGACGGACTAACCCTGCCAAAATCGTCTCAGTGTCGTGCTACTTGCAGCGGTACAGTCGGTACATGTCAGCGAACCTAGGGCCGAGCCCTGCGAAGGGCAAGACCTTCGAATTCGTGCGGCTCAAAACGAGCATTTCGGACATCGTTCTCCGATGCTTCTGGAACGCCCGCCCGCTGGACATCCGTGCGGCAAACCAAAGGCGACTACGATGAAACAGTTTCCACTCTCTCGTGAGACAAAGAACTTTTTCGATGAACTGCAGCGTCTGCACGAGCACACCGATATTTTTGCCGTCTCGATTCAACCGAGGCACCCTGAGTTTGGAAAGGTGTCCGCTGCGGTGAACGATTTGGCGCTCTCGGTGGCAGGAGACTTACGAGTACATCTCGGCCTTGAGGGAGAGGCTTCGGTTACAGCCGAACTGGGGGAGGGTCCTGACGAAGGGAGCGGACCGAAACCGATGGTCATTATCACCTTTACGGCCGGATGCAGGAAACACTATGTGCTCTATGACCAAGCTGGCTTCGCTTACTATCTCTTCGACGTTCGAATGCCTTGTCTGAAGGCGTGATCGCCAAGCGACTGGACTCGAGCTATCACCGTGGCTACTCCCAAGACTGGCTCAGGATAAAAGACCCCAACTACAGGCGGGGCACAACTGAGCCCCCTGAGCCGTAGACCGTATTAGTGTCGCCACGCCACCGGATGACCGGACCGGGCCAAGGAGCGCCGGTCCATGCAGTTTCGGAGTGCCCACTTTGGAAGCGGTCGCGGGGAGGCCCACTCGCTTGCCGACAGTTGGCCGCCGACCCGCCTGTATCGGCCGAGGGTTGCCGTTCGACAACGGTTCGTAGATCGCCGACGGGGCGGCCGCAAGACCGCTTCGCTCACTAAACAACCCGCTTGACTGGTGAAGATTAGGCGCATCCTCTGGCTTAGCCGCCATTAGATTGCGGAGTCTGAGCAGGTCGTTTCGTAGTGTTGGATAACCATCGAGGGGTCGCGCTTGCCACATGCTGAGAGGCCAAGACGGCGAGAGGCGCGCGCGGAGCCACTTCCATCATTCCGGAAACGCCGGCATGGTTCGTGATTCGAGCGACTGCTCGCGTGGACTCTTGACCGTGGCGTTTTTGCCTCTTGGTACGCGTCGCCGCTAATGATCTGGATACGCTGAGCGGTTGTCGGGTCGATCTCGATCGTGTTGTGAACCAACATTAGGATGCGCCCGTCTTGGAGGCGGTGCACGAATAATGGCTGCGGTTCCACCCGATCCAAGTTTCCGCCAGTGGGGTTAGCAAAAATATAAAAGCCGACCATTGCGCCAAAGCCGCGCGCCGGGGTTGGCAACCGCGTCACCTCTTTGGCAGGCTCTTTGTGGTCTGGCCTGAGCTCTGATTCGGCGACAAGGACGAAAAATTCATGTGTAAAGAAGTCTCCAGCCGGAACCTGTGGGCTCTTCCAGCGTGCGAAGTGACGGCCGGTACTTGGTACAAACGGGGCGTTGGCGAGGGCCTCAAACCGCATCGACCATTGGTAGCTTCCGCTTTCGTGCAGGCTTATTTTATCGCTTTGAGAAATGCTGCTCGATATGTAGATATCGCTCTTATTAATATAAACGGACCAGACTGCAGAGCGTCGACCGTTTGTGTCGACCATAAAGCGAAATGTTTTTCGTTTACTCATAATTTTAGGGGAGACGAATACAGATTCGAGCCGATGCGCAAGCAAGCTAATTGGTGGCAATTCGCGAGAATACCATTGCTTCGCAAACGGCTTTGGGTGGCTGCTTCGGCCTCGGCTGGCAAGGCCATGCTTTGCAACACGGGGCGAGGTGCCTATTTGAACTTCAGCTCGAACCATCAACCTTCTCGCGAAAACACCCGACGCTCGCGTGTGGCCAGCATCAGGTCAGAAGCCTCGATGGTTTTCGTCACGATCACGACGTCTCCAGAGCACCCCACCTGTCGACTGTTTCATCTGGGCCTCTCGGTCACTGGGCCGATGCGTTGCATCTCCTGCATCAAACGTCGCCGGATTCGCCGGATTTCTTTGCGCGCGTAGTCGATTGTCGCGCTGTCCTTGTCGACATGCCAGAGCGTTTCCGCGACCATCGCATCAAGTTCCGAGAGGGCGTGCCGGGCTGTCTGCACTTCAAGTGCCAGCTGTTTCACTTCAGGAATCGGATGCTCACGCCATGCGCGGCGAAGATCCTTGTAGGTCGGGGTGACGAAAGGCGGCAAGCCGAAGCGCGCGCGTTCGCCGCGCACCCGGCGTTCCTTCGCCCAGTCCACATCGCTCTCCGGCAGTTCGACGATCAGACTCTCCCCGCGGCGACGATCGCGTTTGGTGTGCTCGAGCTTTCGCGAGCGCATGTCGTCGTAGGCGAACCAGTCGCACCTCGCCTCGTCATCAGTCATCCAGATGGGCGTCTCGACAAAGCAGGCACGGGACTCGTCCCAGTACGCCCACTTCCATTCAAATAGGGGTTCCATCATCATTCCCGGTAACACTGTATAAATATACAGTATCATGCAGATCCACCACGCGCTAGGCTGTGCCGGATCCGGCGAACGAGGAGACGTGAATGTGCACGAACTACGCAGCTGCTCGACGTGACACCTTCTTCAAGCACTATGGAATCGAGCCCCCGAAAAGTGCGTGGCGCGATGACGTGTGGAAGGACTACCCCGCGCCGATCATGCGCCGGCTTGACGGTGAACTGCACGCAGACGTTGCAACGTTCGGCATCGTTCCGCGCCGGCACATACCGGACGGCGTCAGGGTCTTCGACACGATGAACGCTCGCGCAGAGACAGTAGGGGAGAAACGCAGCTTCAGCGGTGCATGGAAGAAGCAGCAACTCGTTTTGATTCCGTGCGGCGCCTTCTACGAACCCAACTACGAGAGCGGGAAGGCAGTGCGCTGGAGGATCGGGATGGCAGACGATGCGCCGTTTGCGATCGCGGGGCTGTGGCGCGAGTGGAACGAGCCGGAGGGCCTGGCGCTTTCATTTACCATGCTCACCGTGAACTCGGACGAGCATCCGCTGATGAAGCGATTCCACAAGCCTGGCGACGAGAAGCGCTCGGTCGTGATTGTGCGACCGTCCGACTATGAAGGGTGGCTCGCCAGTAGCTCGATGGACGAAGCGCGCTCCTACTTGAATCTCTATCCGGCGGACGAGATGCATGCTGTCGAGGATCCGGCTCCGCCTCGCAAGAAAAAGACGACGGAAGCGGCATAGCCTGGATACCCGGACATTTCGAGCTGAGCTTATGAGTCACTTTGACGAACTACCGCGTCGCCACCGGAATCACGAGATCGAGGACGACGCAATCGCCGCCTTCCAGATGCGGCTTCGCGATAGTGGCGCGTTCATTCTGCAGGCGACGGATCGCAAGGACTACGGGACCGACTGCCAGATCGAGGTGATCGCCGATGGGCGCGCCACCAATGCGCGGGTCCACGTCCAGCTCAAGGGAACTGAGAGCGCGCTGAACGCCAACGGCTCGCTCAGTGTCGGGGTAGACCGCACGAACCTCAACTACCTGCTGATGCAGCCTTACAGCTTTTACGTCGCCTATCACTTGCCGACGCAGTCGTTGCGCATTCGCACGGTAGAAAGTGTTGTTCATCAATATGAGCATGGCGGAACGAACTGGAGCGACCAGGCATCGCTGACCGTGTCGTTCGTTGATGAGCTGACGGTGACACGTCTTGACCGGATCGCGGAGCTCGCCTGTGCCTGGGCGAGGGCATCACGCGATCGGCGGGTCGGTGTGGTCGGCGTGAGCGCGACGGACCTCTCCAGTCAGGTTCTCGCGTCTGCGCCGGACGTCCATGTGCCCGACGATCCGGTGCTGGCGCGCAAGCTGCTCGTGCAGCTGTATGAGCAGAACGCAGACGATGCGATCAGCGCCGGATTCGCCAGCTTCGCTGCCGCTCTGGGCGCCGGCAGCGACGAAATGGGCATTTGCTACATGGCCGAGATCAATCTCGGCATGGACGACCTGTGCCACCACCCGGAGCGGATCGAGGAGGCCATCCGCTTTTTCCGCGCGAGGCTCACTGACGGTCGTCATCAGGTCAGCGACCTGCAATACACGATAGGAAACGCCTTTCACGCTCTCCAGGACGAGCAGGAAGCAAAGCGCGCGTTTGAAGCCGCCCTCGCCGACCCGATGCTCGCTGCCGCCCCTGATCTGGCCGCTCAGATCCACAAGAACCTCGGCTCCAGCTACGCGCTGCTCGGCGACCATGACCCGGCGGTGGATCACTACCACGAGGCTTTGCGGTTGAATCCCGAACTCGCGGAGGCTCACACTGCCCTGGGCATCCACTATGTCCGCGTGGGCAGGTACGAGGATGCGCTGCATCATCTCGACCAGGTCATCTTTTCGAATCAGCGGCAGGGGCGGACTTTCACGGTCACCGGCTGGCGCGCCAACGTCCTTTTCAACCTTGGCGATGGCCGGGCGGCGTTTCGCGAAATCAACGGCCTGGTGGCTCAGGCTGACCGCTTCCGATGGATCTGGCCGTGGTGTAGCGGTCTGGTTGCTGCCTTCGGGCGCTCGAGTGTGGACAACGCCCGCCAGGCCTTGCCCTTCTGGCAGCGCTACGTCAGGGCGAACCCCGAGGATCCCCAGGCAAGGTACGAGCTTCTCATGACAACGTTCTATCTGCGTGGCCAAGGGGAGAGCATCGGGAAAACGTACAGCGAGTTCTGCGAGGAATTTGATCGGCACATCGCCCAGATCGACACCGACAATGCCGCGCTGCCCTGGGATCGTCTGGGCCACTGGGCGCAGGAAGACGAGGACTGGGAGGAAGCGGAGCGCTGCTTTCGCCAGGCTCATGAACTGGCGGGCGGCGAATACGGCTTTTGTCTCGCGATTGCCCTCAAGGAATTGGGGCGGTTCGATGAGAGCGTGCCACTGCTGCTGGAGCAGGCTCAGACCGTTCAGCCGGACGCCATGAGCTGGTTCCAGCTCGCCGCTTCATACGCCAGCCTCGGTCGCTGGCCAGAGGCGATCGATGCTTACGAGAGGACTCTTACGCTCGACCCGGACCATGACCTGGCGAGGTTCGATCTTGGCGGGGCGCACTGGAACAGTGGTGATCCAGCAACGGCGGCGGTGGTTTGGGCGTCGGCGATAGCACGCTTCCCCGAGCATGATCTTAGCGCCAAGCTGAAGCACGATTTTCGTTCGTTGTTTGGCGATCCCGCCGCTGGCCAAACCGGCGATGGCGCTGGCTAGAGGTTTCGCGCCGTGAAAGGGACTCGGCCCAGATCCCTGACAACCTGTGTCAGGAAGCGCGAGCGGAGCCGATTATCAAGCGAGCCGAGCGGTGTTACCGTAACGGCTATTGGAATTTCAGCCGGCGCTCGAGCCGGATTCTGCCAATGAAAGTATCGACGTTCCGGGGTGACGTGCCCTTCGCAATGCGCCTCGCCCGGAAAATGCCCGTGCATAAAGTCAGCATGGAGGAAGCCTACCGGTCTATCAGGAACCGGCTCGCCCGCTACAGCGCGATCTCGGTTCTGAACGCCGCGTTGCACATGCTGTGGAATCCTCCTGCAGACCCGCTGGAGGAACTGAGAAGTGCCCCGTGGTTAACCATGCTGATCGTCAAATGGGCGCTCCAGGACAACGCCGTCAGGCTACAAGGCGGTGCCGCGATCACGATAGCCGAGATGGACGCGATTCGGCAGAAGTTGTGGGACATGCCCGAGCATGTGCGCGAGGCACATCCGAAAAACGTCTTCCTCATGCTGCGCAGCCTGATGCATCCACAGGTAGAGTTCCAGCGAAAGGAAACCCGGAACTACATGCGCTGGGCCGCACTGTATGCACGGCTGCCGAAGAACGGTACGGACCGACAGCAGTTCCGAGCCGCCTTTGGGATGGAACCGGACGATTTCCTCGTGCTCTCGTTCGCCCTGTACGCAGCCGTGCTGAACGGGGAAGTCCCGCTAAATCGCGACTGGATGATGCCTCTGCGCGCGACGTATGGCGACAAGGTCGACGGGATTTTCGATGTGTTTGCGCGGGACATAGTTACCCTGCGCGAGGAGTTGCAGAAGGACCCGGCACAACGTCTCCACGGAATGAACGAGCTGTACGAATTCCCGTACTTGAAGCGCTTTCCGCTGCTCCAGTTGCCTAACGGACTGATCCATTGCTGGCATAGGCTGGTGTTCGCGCGGGGGATCGAGGAAATCGTTCACCTGCGGCTTACCGATCTCTTCGACTCTCGATACACGGCCTCTTTCAGTCGCGTGTTCGAGAGTTACGTCACCGAGCTCGCGGGAGAGTCGGGGTTGAGCCTGATGGACGAGGCCGAGTACAAGCGTCTCGTTGGCCCGCAGATGCCCTCGGTCGAAGTCATATTCGACGGCGACGATGATTGCAACGTCTTCGTCGAGGCGAAGCTGAGCAAGTTCGAGGACGACAGCATCGTGGAGGACAGCCCGTTATGGGCGCATAGGAAGATGCGGCGAGTGCGTGAAGCGCTTGAGCAGGGATGGAAGGTGGGGAAGGTGGTTCGCGAGAACGGGGCTCTGGCAGCGCGCTTCGCAAAGCGAGAGGATTTCCTTCTGATCGTCACCAGCCGCGAGCTCTTCATTGGCGGTGGGCAAGCGCTGCAGCGCCTGATACCGGAAGAACATAGAGGTTATCCCGACGCGGCCGCTGAGCACACGCTGCCGCTCTCGAACGTCTTCGTGATGGGAATAGAAGAATTCGAGCGGCTGGTGGGTGCGGTGCGCAAAGGTGACGTCACTCTGCCACGTCTTTTGCGCGACGCCGCGAAAGCCAATGACGACGGGGCAACCTCACGGATGTTCTTCAGCGACTTCTTTCGGAGTCAGGTCGGTCCTACGGGATGGACGAGCCCTCGACTGATCAAAGACGCCCAGGAAAGGGTGGACGCACTGATTGCTCATGCGATGAGCCTGCCGTCGTCTGAAGACGCATAGGCCTGCCTTCGGCGGATCAGGCGGGTGCGGGAGCGGCACGTGTGAACGCAGCGGGCCATATGCTCGAGGCCGGACCAGGGCACACGGTGGATAGCGCGAGGGCTGCCTCGAAGCTGATGGAATGAGAGAAATCGACCATGCTGACTGATGTCTTCTTTCGCAGGTACGCAAATCGCCCGATTTTCGAAAGCGTCGGACAGAAGGAATCTGCGCTCTTTGTTCAGGCATACAGAATCGTCAATGAGCAGATCTGGAAGTACTACGGGTACGACGAGAAGGTAGACGAGACTGTCAAGACGATCTGGACTGGTATTCACGACCGCCTGTCAATGGAGTTCGGGGTCAAGGAACTGTCGCCGAAGTACTACTCCTACCAGACCGAGTGGATGGGCAAGCCTTGGACGAACTCAGGTTGGAACGACATGAACTTCGTGGTCGAGCAGTGGCTGAATTTCAATTTCACTGACGGCCTGGACCCCGACATGTTCGTCAAGCGTCGCCTGAGCTTCGTCGAATTGGCCTTCCGCACTCGAGAGGAGCAGGTCGCTCAGGCGAATGCCGAGTTTCCGCAACAGCTGGCCCACGCCGAATTGCAGGACAAGTTGCGCCGGAAACCCATGACGCTTCCTGGCAAGCTGGCCGACAGCGTGCGCGCCATCAATGAGGGCATGAACAGGGCATTCGCGGCAAACGTACATGAGTTGAACGAGCGCCTGAAACAAGCTGGTATGCCATTGCACTACCACAACGGGTTCTTGCAGATTACGCAGGATGAGCAGCTCCAAAATCAGGTCGAGCAACCATTCTGGCTGTTGTTGAAGGACGCCCAATGGAAGAACGTCAGCATTGATATGGCTGAGGCGATCGATCGCCGAGACACGGGCGGTCGCGATCCATCGTTCTACGCCGCGAAGGCGCTTGAAAGCACCATCAAGATCATCTGCGAACTCAAAAAGTGGACTACCGGTAAGGAAAAAGGGGTGTCCGACTTCCTGAATCACCTTCAAAGCAAGGCGAACGGCGCATTCATCGAGGGGTGGGAACGGCAATCAATGCAGCGGTTCTACAGCGACGTGCGGAACGACCTGGGCCATGGACCCGGCTCCCAGGAGATGCCCAATTTCACGCCGCAGCAGATCGATCAAACCATCGAGTTTTGCATGTCGTGGGTCAAAAGCTTGATCAAGCGACTGCAGTGACACATTCATAGCGACGCCCTACGCGTCACCGTGTCGTCGTTGTCGCGTGGCGTCAACAGACGGCCCGGATGATCGGCAATCTGGGTTGCCCGCCTGGAAAAAGCCGCAATCCAAAGAACTCCACTCACGTGAGCGACGCCGGTCGCTCACGCTGACGCCGTTGATCCCGTTGTTAATAAGGATTGCGTAGCAAACGTCGCTAATTATATTTATGTAAAATTCGATAGGCCGAACAAAGCCGGCCACAAGCGCAAACCCGCCCGCCCGAAACATCCTCCTTCCTCAGCCCCGACTTCCGTCAGGTGTGCACGCAGCATTTGCGGACCCCCAACGGGCGTGCGACCCGCGTTGCCCGCGTTGCCCGGGTTGGACCGTCATGGCCACCACCGAGTGGTATCGGCGCGGCGACATGGTGTGACCTTGATTTCCCTGCAATTTTCCGGTTAGGGCCAACAAAGCCAGGTGCCGGGCCGCCTTTTGGCCCTTTACAAATTACCTTTGCAATCAAACACCTGCTGACTACCCGTTTGAGGGGCTCACACCTTCGTTTGCGAGCGTTGTAGCCCGATGCACGCCGCAAAGCATGATGAAAAGCCAATATTGCAATTCAGCAAAGCATCAGGGAGGGCAACCGGAGGGAGTCGTGCTCTATGGGTACGCCGCACCGGGCCGTGCGTGAGGTGAAGAATAATGGCCAGCTTCCCGAGGACATAAAGGTGCGCTCCTCGAAACGCCTCAATAATCTGATCGGACAGGTTGATGCATCGCATTCGCAAGGGCCAATTCGACCTATCTACTCTCTTGCGAACATCACTGCTTCCGCTATCTGGAATGCTGTCCTAACCGATAAGGTATCCTTATCTATAAGCGGCACGCGGGAACGTCACATGTTTGCACACCAGATCCGGTAATTGCGACGGTGGCCGCCCGCTTACGTAAGAACTAAGAGCACCAACAATTGCAATGGCTGCAATACTGCTCTGCGTCAACTTGACGCCGATGTAGTCAACAAGGCTTTCGACGGCGTGCGTAAGTACCGCACCGCGACCGCGACCGCGAGCACGAGCCGATCCAGCCTACTACGGCTTGCCCAGATTCGTATTGATGCAGTCTGCCAACACGTTTGCGTCGACAGGTTTCTCAAAAATGGCGATGACACCATCCTTGTTCAGTTTCGCAGTGAGATCGGCTGTCGGAAACGCCGTGATAAAAATTACGGGTACAACGAAGCCCTGACTTACGAGTCGGTCGTGCAGCTGCACCCCAGTTATATTCGGCATTCTCACGTCGGTAATCAGGCATGCGACGTCACTCATGATGTTCGACCGCAAGAATTCGAAACCGGAGGCAAACGGGCGCACATCCCAGCCCATCGAATTCACCAGACCAGCGATCGCGATCCTGACGGCCGCGTCATCGTCCACGACAGCAATAGTTCTTTTTTTGGTTCGGTATGCACGTGAATTCCAGACAATGTAAGTCTTTCATCTTGCCCTGAATCGGCGAAACGCAACGACACGATGAGTAGCCTAGTCCTTAAAGACCAGTCCGGGAAGAGTACAAAGGTGCGGGGTATGCTAGCCCTTTGGTAAGCGCAATGTCCGGTGACCGAGCAACGCCACAGCGCTGTCTGCAGGTAGCCAGAGATCGACCCGTGCGCTCGCAGCCAGCTGCGGAAATACTCCCCCGTGATGCAACTGCTCGCGCGATTACGCATAGGGTACTAGCCATTTTTTGCACGCGAAACAATGCCCAACGCGATCCGAGCTTGCTGACAAGCTCGGCAACCGAACGCACAGACAATTTTTTCATGACCTGTCCGCGATGCATTTTCACCGTGACTTCGCTGACATTCATTTCTGTAGCAATCTGTTTGTTCAGGAAGCCGGCGAGAACGAAACCGGCAACTTCCCGCTCGCGAGGCGTGAGACTTTCGTACGCCGCACGCACCAAGTCGACGGACCGTTCGACGCTCAGCCGCTCCCGATCCTTCGCCAGCGCGTGCGATACAGCGTCAAGCACGTCCTGGTCGCGGAACGGCTTGGTCAAGAAGTCCATGGCACCAGCTTTCATCGCCTTCACTGACATTTCAATATCACCGTGACCAGTGATAAAAACAACGGGCATTCGCAAGCCGTGGCGGCTCATCGCGTCCTGAAACTCCAGACCATTTTCGCCACGCAATCTAACATCGAGGATCAGACAGCTCGGAGCATTCTGCTTCGAGGACGCCATAAAGTCCTGTGACGAAGCAAATGTCTCGACTGACAGCCCGACAGATTCAAGCAACCCGCGAAGACTCCTACGCATCGCGTCTTCGTCGTCGACGACATACACAATCGATTCAGGGGAGTTCGCGGAGGCCTCGCATGAAACGATGACAGGTTTGACAACAGACATACGCCCCTCAGGAAATCGCGCTGTGTAAACAAGTTTAACGTCGCGTTCTTAAGCATGCAGTTACACCCGAACTGGGCCTCATGTGAGTCGCCGGGTGTATTCTGATGTGACAGAGCGAAAAGGGCGGCAGATGAATGCTACCTATGCTTACGGCCATGAAGTCCCGACGCAACTGACTGCGATCACTGACCGGGATGTCAAACTCGATCTCATTGCGGACGCGTTTGCCACGTTCTGATGAAGCGCGAATCGCAGCGCAATTCAGCCATGATCGCCGCACGCGAGGCCCCTTCGTCGAGCAGCAGGATCAACCGCGCACGCCTCACGTGGCCGACGGCCATCGTGCGGCTGCGCCGCATCGACATCAGTTCTTCGCGCTCGGTCTCACTCAGATTCATCTTGCCCATGCACTATTAGATCGGTGCAATTTCAATGGTTCAATGGACTAGTATCAAGCAAGACGCAGACAATTTGGAAAAGAGGTTTTCCACTAGAGAAACTAGAAGCATAGGCGAAATGAAAAAGAATGGAGAATATTTGGCTAGCATCCTGGATCTTAATCCAAATCACATTCCCCTTCTCGAGAGCCTAAAGCGGAAGGCCCATAATCATTTGAAGGTACAATATGGCATCAACGAATTCGATGACGTTGATTTGTATTTCCATTTCCCGTATCCAGACAGCACGACAACGCTGCACCTGCACATCCGCGCTAATCAGGGACTGCATCCCTTGGAGAAAGCGAAATCGTTCACTCTTGACGAGTTAATAGATGGATTGTCGTCGGGGAAAAGGATCGACGACATAATTTTGGACCGTCAGGCCACGTACAATGGGAAGATATTCAGAGATCCGGACAGAAGCATCGAGGAATTTCAGAATCTCCCGGGAGTCACTGTATCCAGTGACTCAGAGAATCTTCACCGCCTGAAAGGCTCGTCAAGCCAACCACTATGGATGCGTTCGCGAGACGATCTGTTCTTATACAGATGACTATCATCGGCCTGAGGGTGTGTGGAAAGGCTTTGTCCGGATGGGTACAAGTTCCCGTGCTATGGACGCGACTATGCATTTTTGACGCAAACCGGTTTGCCGAA
>NZ_JBMIQH010000057.1:0-23835 GCF_056155635.1 Paraburkholderia sp. BR10141
GGGCGTGCTGTCGAGCGCTGTGGTGTTGCTCGCCCGCCTGCCCGCGGCCTGGATCGCGCCGCAGTTCGCGCGCGCGACCCAGGGGCACGTGAACCTGATCGACCCGGAAGGCTCGCTCTGGCACGGCTCCGCCACGCTGATGCTCGCTGCCGGCCAGGACGCACGCGGCGCGACGCTGCTGCCGGGGCGCATCGTCTGGCGTACGGCGTTCTGGCCGCTGTTCGTCGCGCGCGTACGCATGGACATGCTGCAGACCGAGGCGATGCCCGACCCGGTCACGGTGGATGCGTCGTTGCGCGGCGCGAACGTGAGCGCGGGCACGATCGCCGTGCCCGCGTCGCTGCTCGCGGGTCTCGGCGCGCCCTTCAACACGCTCGATCTGGACGGCAAGGTGCGGCTCGCGTGGAGCCCGTGGCGCGTGTTCGGCACGGATGCATTCGGACGACTGACCGTCTCGCTCGCCGACATGAGCTCGCGCGTTTCGCTCGTGAAGCCGCTCGGCACGTATCAGGTGGTGCTGCAGGCGCAAGGGGCGACGTCGACGCTCGAGCTCTCGACGCAAAAAGGACCGCTGATGCTCGAGGGGCGCGGCTCGTTCTCGCGGGCTTCGGCATCGTTTCAGGGCACCGCGAGCGCGGCGCCGGATCAGCGCGACAACCTGGCGGGCCTGCTGAATCTGCTGGGCCGGCCGGTCGGGCCGGGCACCGTCGCGCTGACGTTCATGCGCTGAGGTTCGTGGTCTGAGCGTGCGCCCGCCTGCGCGGGCGCATACGCCTTACCGCGGCTGGGCGGCCGTCGTAGCCGTCGTCGCTGCCGCTGGGGCCGGAGCGGCCGAAACCACTGCCGGCGCGGCGACGCTGCCGGTCTCGCGATCCATCTGCGATGCATCCCAGCCGCCGCCCAGCGCCTTCACGAGCCCCACCGACGACACCATGCGCTGCCCGCCGATGCTCACGAGCTTCTGCTGCGCGGTAAAGGCCGTGGCCTGCGCGGAAAGCACGTTCTGGAAATCGGTCGTGCCCGCCTTGTACTCGTTCGTCACGATCGCGAGCGCATGCTGCGCCGACTCCACCGCCTGCTGCTGCACGCCGATCTCTTGCCCGAGGATGCGCTGCGAAGCGAGGTTGTCCTCCACGTCCTGGAACGCGGCCAGCACGGTTTGCCGGTACGCGGCCACCTGCTGGTCGTAGGCGGCGCGCGCGGCCTCGGTCTGGGCCTTGCGCAGCCCGGCGTCGAAGATCGTGCCGGCGAGCGACGGCCCGAGCGTCCAGAAGCGCGAAGGCAGCTGCAGCAGCTGCGACATCACCGAGCTTTCGAAGCCGCCGCTCGCGGACAGCGTGAGCGTAGGGAAGTACGCCGCGATGGCGACGCCGATCTGCTCGTTGGCGGAGGCCGCCTTGCGCTCGGCCGAGGCGATGTCGGGCCGGCGCTCGAGCAGCGCCGAAGGCATGGCGAGCGGTACCGTGGGCGGCGTGGCGGCGAGCGGCGACGGCGGGATCGAGAACGTGGAGGCCGGCTGGCCGACCAGCACGGCGATCGCATGCTCGTCCTGGGCGCGCGCCACACCGTTGTCGATCGCAGAAGCCTGCGCAGATTGCAGCTGGGTTTGCGCCTGGATCACGTCGGCGCGGCCCGCCACGCCCTGGGCGTACTGATTCTGCGTGAGCTGCAGCGACTTCTGGTACGCGACGACCGTATCGTCGAGCAGCTTCTGCTGCGCGTCGAGCGAGCGTAACGTGAAGTAGGTTTGCGCGAGCGTGGCCTGGGCCGACAGGCGCGCGTTCGCGAGATCGGCGGCGGCGCCCTGCTGGCTCGCCTCCTGCGAGCTGACCGTACGGCTCACCTTGCCCCAGAGATCGGGTTCCCAGGTGGCGTCGAGCCCGAGGTTGACGTTGTTGTTGATGCTGCCGCTCGACAATCCGCGGCTCGAGTTGGCCACGCGCGTGGGCGTGTACGAGCGCGTGCCGGCGAACGAGCCGCTGATCACGGGGAAGTACGCCGCCCGCGCCTCGCCCACGAGCGCACGCGCCTGGCGGTAGGCGGCGGCAGATTGCGCGACCGTCTGGTTGCTGGTGTTGAGCTGGTCCATCAGCGCATTGAGCTGCGCGTCGTCGTAGATCAGCCACCAGGCGCCGCGGTCGGTGGTATCGGCGGGTTGCGCGACCTTCCAGCCCTCGGGCGCTTCCTTGAACGAAGCGGGCACGGCAGCGCTGGGCCGGTGATAGTCGGGGCCGACGGCGCAGCCGGTCAACTGGAAGGTGAGCGCGGCGGCCGCGCACAGCGTCAGGATGGAAAGCGGCTTGGGCGCGCGGCGCGCCACAGACCCGGCGGGTCCAGTGGTCGCGCCGGAGCGGACGAAACGGCAAGGCATGCAAGGATTCCTGTCGATGCAACCGGCGCGCGCTCGGGCGGCCGGTCGCGCACGGGGTTGTCGCGTTGCGGCAATGGTAGCGCACACGCTAGTCACTGCACGGAATCCGAAAGCTTACGCGTTGGAAGGGTTCGCGGGTGTTACGGCGTGAGACGCACAGGTTACGCGTCGTTACGGCGGCGCTGCGGTGCGCGGCAGGCGAGCTGGCCGCCACCGCACGCGGGTGCATCCGCTGCCGGTATTGCTGCGGTTGCGGCGGCGGGCGTGGCCGCCATGACAGCGCTTGCGGCGGCGGGTTCGGGCTGCGCGCGCCGGCGCTGCGCCCACACCACGGCCACCACCGCGATCGAGCCGCCCGGCAGCGCGAACATGGCCGCATACAACGCGAGCTTGCGCCAGCGCGACGACTCACCGGCCTTCGCGAAAGCGAGGCGGGCGATGTCGGTGACGGAGCGGCCAAGGCCGCCAAGCGCGTTGATGAGAAAAAGCATGATGCGGAAACGGGTGGACGTAGAAGAACGAAACTGGTTGCCTGTCATAATATTGACTATGCAATCAAATCACAACATACTTTGCAGCGCATCAATATGACTGTTGTTTTTATGCGCCGATCGCGGCGACAGAGGTGGCCGCGACCTGCTAGCTAATTTATCTGCCTGAGCAGCGAAGTAACCCGTTATAATCCGCTCGTTCTTTGAGATGCTGGAAAGCGAACTGCCATGAGCGACGGTCCTTTCGTCCCGACGAGTCTGGGCGTCGAGCCAAGTCTCGGCTATTTCCTCTCTACCGCGCGCAACGTGCTGGCCGGGCGTATCGACCGTGCGGTCGCGCCGCTTGGACTCACATCCTCGCAAATTGGTGTGATCCTTTTATTGTGGTTCGAGCGCGCGAGCACGCCCAACGAGATGTCACGCGCGCTCTCGTACGACACCGGCTCCATGACGCGCATGCTGGACCGGCTGGAGAAAAAGGGTTTTCTCGAGCGGCAGCGCAGCCAGGCGGACCGCCGGGTCGTGGAACTCGCATTGACGGACCAGGGGCGCGCGGCGGCGCAGCAATTGCCCGACCTGATTGCCGCGGAGATGTCCGAGCAGTTACGCGGCTTCTCGCCCGAAGAAGTCGCGACGCTGATTCATTTGCTGCAACGCTTCATCGCCAATGACGGCTCGACCACACCGCTGTGCGGATCGATGATCGGCGCCGGCAAGGACCCAGAAGCGCCGGCGCAGGAAGACGGCGGCTAGCAACGGCGCACGGTGCGCGGCAGCGCAACACCTGGCGTAGTTTGATCCAATCACTGTCTGGGCAGAAAATGCACAGACACGCAATAACAAGCTGGCGTGCGCTGCTCCCGTGGAGCGGCAGCAACGGCCGACTCACCAAGGACACGGAACATGGCAGCTTCTCCCGCGGTGCCCGCGCAGGCCGAACCCGCACCGTTTTCCGGCGGCACGCTCGCGCTCCTCACAGTCGGGCTCGCGCTCGGGACCTTCATGGAGGTGCTCGACACCTCGATCGCCAACGTAGCGGTGCCAACCATCTCGGGTAACCTCGGTGTCGCCAACAGCGAAGGCACGTGGGTCATCTCGTCGTACTCGGTCGCCTCGGCGATCGCCGTGCCGCTCACCGGATGGCTCGCGCGCCGCGTGGGCGAAGTGCGCCTCTTCACGCTCTCCGTGCTGCTGTTCACGCTGGCCTCGGCCGCCTGCGGCTTCGCCACGAACTTCGAGACGCTCATCGCATTCCGTCTCGTGCAAGGGCTCGTTTCCGGGCCGATGGTCCCGCTTTCGCAGACCATCCTCATGCGCTCCTACCCGCCCGCCAAACGCGGCCTCGCGCTCGGCCTCTGGGCGATGACCGTGATCGTCGCACCCATCTTCGGACCGGTGATGGGCGGCTGGATCACCGACAATTACACGTGGCCGTGGATCTTCTATATCAACGTACCGATCGGCCTCTTCTCGGGCATCTGCGCGTACCTGCTGCTGCGCGGCCGCGAGACGAAAACGACGAAGCAGCGCATCGACGCCGTGGGCCTCGCGCTCCTCGTGATCGGCGTGTCGTGCCTGCAGATGGTGCTCGACCTCGGCAAGGACCGCGACTGGTTCAACTCGACGTTCATCGTCACGCTCGCCATCATCGCGGTGGTCGCGCTCGCGTTCATGCTCGTGTGGGAGGCGACGGAAAAGGAGCCCGTGGTCGATCTCTCGCTCTTTCGCGACCGCAATTTCGCGCTCGGCGCGATGATCATCTCGTTCGGCTTCATGGCTTTCTTCGGTTCGGTGGTGATCTTCCCGCTCTGGCTGCAGACTGTCATGGGCTACACGGCGGGCCTCGCGGGTCTGGCCACCGCGCCGGTGGGCCTGCTCGCGCTCGTGCTCTCGCCGCTCATCGGACGCAACATGCACCGGCTCGATCTGCGCATGGTCGCGAGCTTTGCCTTTATCGTGTTCGCGCTCGTCTCGCTCTGGAACTCGACGTTCACACTCGACGTGCCGTTCGACCACGTGATCCTGCCGCGCCTCGTACAGGGCATCGGCGTGGCGTGCTTCTTCGTGCCGATGACGACCATCACGCTCTCCAGCATTCCCGACGAGCGGCTCGCGAGCGCCGCGGGCCTCTCGAATTTTCTGCGCACGCTCTCGGGCGCGATCGGCACGGCGGCGAGTACGACGTTCTGGGAAGACGCCGCCATCTATCACCATGCCGTGCTGTCGGAATCGGTGACCCAGTCTTCGCCGAACACCGTCGCCTACAAGGACGCGCTCGCGAACCTCGGTTTCGCGGGGCAAAGCCTGACCGCCCAGCTCAACGACGTCGTGACGACGCAAGGCTACATGATGGCCACCAACGACTTCTTCCGCATTTCCTGCGCGATGTTTGTCGTGCTGGCTCTGCTGGTGTGGGTGACGAAGCCGAAAAAAGGCGCGGGACCGGCAATGGGTCATTGACGGTCCCGCGAAAGGGCCGCCCGCTCGAAGCCGCGGGCGACCGGGTGCGCGATGCGCTGCGTTGCTAGCGCTGTGTGATGCCGCTCGTCTGGATCTCGACGCGACGGTTCTTCGCGCGTCCTTCAGCTGTGGCATTCGACGCAAGCGGCCTCGAGAAGGCATAACCGTGCACTTCGTACTGGCCGGCGTGGAGGCCACGCGACTGGAGATAGCGGCGAACGGACTCGGCGCGGCGCACCGAGAGGCGATCGTTATAGGCCTTCGAGCCGACCGAGTCGGTGTGGCCGTCGATCACGACCGTACCGATGTTCACATCGTTGCTTTCCGTGACGAACCGGTCGAGCCTGCGCTTGCCGTCGGGCAGCAGATCGGCCTTGTCGAACGCGAAGTTGGCGTCGGCGTTCAGCGTGATCGTGCGCGGCTGAACCTGGGGCGGCGTCTCGCCGATCGGCGCCGGCGCCGGTGCCGGCGACTGCGGCGGCTGGCAGATGAACGTGATTTCACGCGGGTCGTCTTCCGGTTTGAAGCCGGCAACGGCGCGATCCACCGACGAGACGCGTAGCGGCGTCTTGCTGCCGCAGGTCTCGTTCATCCTGGCCATACAGGTTTTGGAGCTTTCGAACAGGCCGAGACATTGCACGCGATACGCTTGCGAGCCGTTAGCGAGCGTGACGATGTCGAGATTGTGGGTAGGGCCTGAGGCGGTAGTGCAGCCAGCGGCGGCGGCGATGACGGCAGCCGCGGCACTGGCAGACAGAAAGCGCAGTTTCATTGTCGATTCGAGTGGTGGTTGAGGATGAACGGCCCAGACCACACGGGCCGAAACCAGCCCAAGATACGGGTTCCTCAACCCCTCCCTCAATCAGACAATGCCCAAATCGGCCATGCGCCGATCAATGCGCGCTCGAAGCCGGCTCCGCCACGGCTGCGCCGCTCACGCCGGCGGTGTCGCCACCTGCGCCTGTGGTCGTATCGCCGGGAATCGGCGCATCGACGCCGGTTCGCACGTACTGCTTGAACGCCGCGCCTGCCGACCACGGGTTGGGCTTGCAGCCGAGCGAACTGTCGCAATGCGCGGCGAAGCCGATCGTGGCCGTGCCGTCGGCGTTGGCCTGCTTCGTGATTTCATAGGCGAGCAGACGCCGGCCGCCGCCCGGGCCCGACGTCTGGATCAGCGTGTCGGTCACGGTCTGCACTTCGTACTTCGAATGACTGCGCACCCAGTCCTGGGCGCGTTGCCACCAGAGATCGCATTCCGTCTTGTCCGAACAGGTGAGCGGTGCGGTCGCGATCTGCATGACGTCGGGATTGACCTGCCCGCGCGACGCGCAGGCCGCAGCCGTCGCGCACAGCAGGATCGCAAGAATTCGTTTCATCGCGTGGATTCCTCCCAGAGTGAGCCGCATTGCGCGCAGCCCGTGCATTTTTGGTGTTTTCAGCTTCGTTCGTCCGGCGCGCCCGTCATCCGCGCGCTTCGGTAACGCGGCGCCTACCCTGGTTGGACCGCATCTGCACGCAGGTGTTGCGAGCAAATGCGGTGCCCGGGACAAACATCGATGGAATGGGTGCGCGCCGTAGCGGCGCACCGGCGGCGGCTCAGACGCTGAAGCGATTGAGCGTATACGCGCGATAGGCGGCGACAAACGCGTCGAACGAGCCGACTTCGTCGCGCTCGAGTTGCGCCTGCTCCGCGAGTGACTCGCGCGCGAGCGTTTCGAACTCCGCCGTGGCCTCGGCGTCGAGCGGACGCGCGAGGAATTGCGCTGCGTGGTGCTCGCTTTGTGCGCGTGCAAATTGCAGGAAGGACTGCTTGTTATCGCGCATGGTTTGCAGCACGCGCGCCGATGGCGTGAGCGACGGGTCGGCCAGCTTCGCGCGCTGTGTCGCGAGCGATCGCGTGTGTTCGTCGCTGCCGTGCGCCGCGTCGAGTACGGCGGCTGCGTGGCCGATCTTCTCGAACAGCGCTTCGGCCCACTCGTGCATCGGCACGTCCTTGCCGTCGCGCTTGAGCGCGAGACCCGGGCGGCGCCCTTCCTTCGTCACCAGGCCAAAGTTTTCATTCGATTCGGCATAGGCGTCGGCAGGCAGGAAAGGGCTTTCATCGAGCGCGCAGGCGAGCAGGTAGGCGTCGAGAAACCGTGCGGTCTCGAGCGAAATGCCGGTTGGCTCGAACGGGTCGATGTCCATGCAGCGCACCTCGACGTACTGCACGCCGCGCGCGGCAAGGGCATGCAGAGGCCGCTCGCCCGGATGCGTCACGCGCTTGGGGCGGATCGTTGAGTAGAACTCGTTCTCGATCTGCAGCACGTTCGTGTTGATCTGCACCCACTCGCCGTCGCGATGCGTGCCGATCGCCTCGTAGGGCGGATACGGTTGGCTCACGGCCTGCGCGAGCGCGTCGAGATAGCCTGCCAGCGTGTCGTAGTCGGCGCGCAAGGCGGACTGGCCCGTCGTGTTCGAGTAGCCGAGATCGCTCATGCGCAGGCTCGTCGCGTGCGGTAGATAGAGCGTGTCGGCGTCAAACGTTTCGAGCTTGTGCTCGCGGCCGCGCAGGAAGCGCGCGTCGAGCGCGGGCGAGGCGCCGAACAGGTACATGAGCAGCCAGTTCGTGCGGCGGAAATTGCGGATCAGCGCGAGGTAGCGCTCCGATTGATAGTCGGTGAGCGAGGCCGTGGACTGATGATGCGCATGCAGCACGCGCCACACCTCTTCGCTCAGCGAGTAGTTGTAGTGGATGCCGGCAATGCACTGCATCGTGCGGCCGTAGCGCAGCGCGAGGCCCATGCGGTACACGTACTTGAGGCGGCCGATATTCGAGTTGCCGTAGCGCGCGATGGGGATGCCGTCGTCGGTGTCGGGCAGGAGGCCCGGCATCGATTCGTTCCAGAGCATCTCGCCGTCACGCGCGAGTACCGCATAGACGTAGCGGTGCAGCTCGTCGAGTTGCGCAAGCGTGATCGAGGCATCGGGCTCGGCAGGCGTGATGATCTCGATCAGCGCTTCCGAATAGTCGGTGGTCAGCGACGGATGCGTGAGCGCCGAACCGAGCGCTGCCGCGTGCGGCGTCATGGCGAGACGGCCGTCGCGCGTCACGCGCAGGCTCTCCTTCTCGATGCCGCGCAGACCGCGCGTGAGCGCGCCGCGATGTGGCCCGTCGCCCAGCACGGAAAGGCGCTGTGCGAGAACGTCGTTCGTGCGTGTAGAGGTCGTGTCTGACATTGAGGCAAGTCGGGCTCGGGCCGGCGGCGCCGTGCTGCGCGCAGTGCTGCTAAGACTCGCCGGCCGGGATTCTTTTCGGTAGCGGGCTACTTTAACATCTCGCCGAAAGACCTGCTTGGGCCTGCCTCGGGCGGGGTTTTGGCCAGTTTGCGCGCGCTTCTCTCGGTGATGGCGCGCCTTTCCGGCGCTGCCCTAGCCGCCGCGCGCCGCGCCCGCGCGATCGGCGATTTCGTTCCACAAATGCATGGCCGCGTAGGCGCGCCAGGGGCTCCATGTGTCAGTGCGGGCGCGCTGTTGGGTCGCGCGCACGAGCGCCGGGTCACGCGCCGCGATGGCCTGCATCAGCACGAGATCGGTTGCGGGCCACGCGTTCGCATCGCGCCACGCGCGCATCGCGACGTATTCCACGGTCCACGGTCCGATGCCGGGCAACGCGAGCAGTCCCGCGCGCATGGTGTCGAGATCGGCGGGTTCCGGTGCGATCGCGTCGATTTGTCTGCTTTGACGCGTGCCGCGCGGCTTCTCCTGATCGTTCTGCGCGTAGTCGCGTTCGATGATCACCGCGCCGCTCGCCACGGCCTGCGCGAAGCCCTGCAGCGCGGCGACGCGCTTGCCCGGCATGCCGATGCCCGCGAGATCGGCGGCGGCGAGCGCGGCGGGCGTGGGAAAGCGCCACGCAGTGCGCGCGTGCGCATGGTCGTCGATGCGCTTGCCCACGCGTTCGACGAGGCGCCCGATGATCGTCGTCGCCGCTTTCACGCTGACCTGCTGACCGACGATCGCGCGCACCACGAGCTCGAAGCCAGACCACGCCCCCGGTACGCGCAGCCCCGGCACGGCTGTGACGAGCGGCGCGAGCCACGGGTCGCTGCGCAGATGCGCGGCGACGGCGGCGGGATCGGCCTGCAGGTCGAACATGCGCGAGAGCGGCGCGGCGAGCGCCGCCGCATGCGCGCTCACGGGTCCGTCGATCTGCACGACGAGGCAATGCTTGCGCGCGTGACGGCGCACGGCGAGCGTGCCGCTCGCGCCATTGAAATCGATCGCGCGCAGCCACGCGCCGTCCTCCACCGCTTCGACGCCCGGTGTGGCGCGCCCGCTGAAGAAGCGCAGCACGCGGGGCCAGTCGTAGGGCGCGCGAAACGGCAGCTCGAGTGTGGCGCTGTGCTTCGGCGCGCTGGTTTGTGCTTCGGTTTGCGAGGCGATGGCGCTCAAGTGGCGGTCTCCGGCGTGTCGGCGCGGTTCGGGGCCGAACGGCTGCTTTTCGGGTTTTTCGCACCGTTTTGCGCACCTTGCGATGCGCGTGCTTCGCTGTCGAGCAGCGCCGCCTTGCGCTCGAGCCCCCAGCGATAACCGGCGAGCGAGCCGCCCTTCTGCACGACGCGATGGCACGGAATCGCCAGCGCCACCGGATTCGACGCGCACGCACTCGCCACGGCCCGCACCGCGCGCGGCGCGCCGAGCGTTTCGGCGATCTGCGAGTAGCTGCGCGTCTCGCCGTAGGGAATGCGCTGGAGTGCGTCCCAGACGCGCTGCTGGAACGCCGTCGCGGCAATGTCGAGCGGCAGATCGAAACGCTCGCGCCGGCCGTGCAGATACGCGTCGATCTGCGCGGCAAACGGCGCGATCGCGGCCTTGTCCTCGATGCACTGCGCGTTCGCGAAATCGGCCGTGAGTGCGGCGGTGAGTGTCGCGGCATCGTCGCCGAACGCGATCCGGCAAATGCCCTTTTCCGTTGCCGCGATGAGCACGAAGCCGATCGGCGTGGGCGTGGCGGCGTAGTGGATCGTCAGCCCCGCGCCCTTGCGGCGATAGGCGGAAGGCGCCATGCCGAGCTCGCCCGGCACGCTGTGATAGAGCCGCGACGACGAACCGAAACCGGCGTCGGCGCTTGCGCGCGTGACGTCGGCGCCCTCGCCGAGCGCGTCGCGCAGCACGGCCCCGCGCCGCGCCGCCTGGTATTGGCGCGGCGAGACGCCCAGCACGCGCTTGAAGAGGCGTTGCAGGTGAAACGGGCTGAGGTGCACGGCTTCGCCGAGCTGCGCGAGCGTGAGCCGCTCTTGCGGGTCGGCGTCCAGCGCCGCACAGGCGCGCCGCACGATTTCCAGCTCACGCGGCAGGCCGCCCGGGCGGCAGCGCTTGCATTCGCGATAGCCGGCGGCGCGCGCGTCGTCGGCCTCGGCAAAGAATTCGATGTTCTCGCGCCGCGGCAGCCGCGACGCGCACGACGGGCGGCAGAACACGCCGGTAGTGCGCACGGCGTAGAAGAACGCGCCGTCGGCGCGGGCGTCGCGCGACGTGACGGCTTGCCAGCGGTCGGCGTCGTTCGTCCACTCGCTGTCTGGCGTCTGGCTCGGTTTGGCGGGTTTCATCGCTGGTTTCATTGCAGGGACGGCGCTCATTTGAGGCTCCTCGAAGTGCCTGTCTGTATGCCCTTACTCTAACTTCGCGTACGGACGAAGGCGCGCCGGATCTTGCGCTGTCATTGCGGTCGACATGGGCCGTGAAGGCGCGCCTGATCGCGTACTTTTATGGCCTTCGGTGAATCCCTGGTGGCGTCTTGCCGATTCCCGTGCGACAAAATGACAACTTTGCGGGTTTTCCCTTAAAAAGTTGTTGCGTCGCGACAGCCGACTCGGTATAGTCGTTCCTGTCTCCTCCATGTCTCCTCCTGATATGGATTAAGCCCGCTCACTGCAGCGGGCTTTTTTTCGTCCCCCGTTTCCCCGGCCGCAGCGCCCAAAACTATTTTCCGCCGGTTCCCACTGTTCTGCTGCCGCCCTGCTGCGGCCGATTCCGGTTGGCGCGGCTCGGTGAAATGCGCGCCTTCTGCGCAGCCCCGCGTCCACAGGTTCATCATGAGAATCCCAGCACGACCTCGAGGACGCCATGCGGATCCAGATTCGCGAGATCGATCACGTCGTTATCCGGGCCGCCGACATGGCCGCCATGACGCGTTTCTATTGCGAAGTACTCGGTTGCGAGCCGGAGCGTGAACAGCGCAATCTCGGCCTCGTGCAGTTGCGCGCGGGACGCTCGCTGATCGATCTCGTGACGATCGGCGGCCCGCTCGACCGGGGTTCCGGCGCAGCGCCTGCCGGCGCGAGCGGCAACATGGATCATCTTTGTCTGCGCGTGGAGCCGTTCGACGCCGAGGCGCTCACGTCGCATCTGACGCAGCATGGCGCGCGTCCCGGCCATGCCGTCGAGCGCTATGGGGCGGAGGGTTTGGGGCCGTCGCTGTATCTGTTCGACCCGGAAGGCAACATGGTGGAACTCAAGGGGCCGCCGCACGCTTGAGGGCGCGCAGCCTGCTTTCAGACGTTCTCGGGCGCCTTGAACACGCTCCATTCGACAGCCACTGGCTCAGCACTCGAATTGCCGATCCACGCCGCGCCGTCCTGCACCGTGCATTGCAGGCGCATGGTGCGCTCGGCCAGCGCGCCGAGCGACGCGGCAACGCCCTCGCCCAGCGACCAGACCGTCACGTTGCGCAGGCGCTCGACCTTGTTGCGCACGCCTTGCCACCAGATGTCGGAGGTGCGCCCGCCGTAGGCGATCACGATGACCTCGCCTGCACGCCCGCTCGCCTTGGCAATGCGGCGCTCGTCGGGCTGCCCGACCTCGATCCACGTTTCGATCGCGCCCGTATAGTCCTTGCGCCAGAGATCGGGCTCGTCCGTGTCGGACAGGCCCTTGCAGAATTCGAGCCGCTCGCCCGCAAACAGCGCGAACGCCGCGATGCGGACCATCATGCGGTCGTCGGTTTCGGACGGATGGCGCGCGATCGTGAGCGCATGGTCGGCGTAATAGTGCCGGTCCATGTCCGCGATCTGCAGTTCTGCCTTGTAAATGGTCGATTTGAGTGCCATACCGAATTCCGGTCGCGCGAAAGCCGCACATGATAGCGAAGTTTCTAGCAAGCCATGTGCCGGTCGAGTGGACGCGCAGCGCGCGTCGAGGCGGCGCGCGACGCAATGCGGATGGTCTGACGAGAAAGTGACGGGGATTTGACAGCGGCGCGCGACGCGCGTGCGTCGGGCCATGTCGAGCGGCGCGTTGGGAGAGACGGCCTTACTGCTTGATGAAGCGGTCCGTGGTCCAGAGGCCTTGCTGGTCGCCATTCGCCGCGTTGACGAATTCGACGTCGTGGCCCACCACCTGTACGACGCGGAACGACTGGTTGTCGGGTGTGGACAGACACTGGAATCCCGTGAAGTATTCCTGCATCTGCTGATGCTCGCCGGCCTGCTCGTGAAGCGCGACGGCGTCGAGCTTGTCTTTCGTGAGGCACCCATAGGAGCCCGGCTTGAGCTGCACCGTTTGCTGCGGCTTGACGCTCACATCCTGAGCCTGAACCGCGACGACGCAAGCCAGGCTGGCAGCCGCGACGACGATACCGGATAGCCTTTTCATGATTGCCTCCTGCGGGTCTCTACTCAGGTTAGCTATGTATTTAACTCTCATGCCTCACCCGCGTCTTTAAAAATAGAAAACTGCCGAAAGACTGCAAGCCCGACTTGTGTGCGCTCGCAACAGCCGTGGAGGCTTGCAGCATGACGTCGAGCACCGCTATCCCATCGAGCCTGGCGCTTAGGGGCGTCCAGCAGCACTCCGAAGCATCGATTACATCGTCCTGCGCCTTATCCAACAAGGCGCGGGCGGTTATAGCCAGAATACGGAAAATCGAATCCGCTTTTGATTTAAACGATTTAATAGATCGCCGCGCCCATGACGCATTGCACCTAAAGTCGCGCGAGCGCCCCTCGGGCGCGCGCTCATTAATGGATTGGCGACAGAATAAAAAGGATGCCAGCCGCTCCATGAGGCTCTCGAAACGAAGCCGCGCGCCGCGCTTGCATACGGCAAAAGTTCGTGGATAAATCGGGCTTCCCAATGGAGGAACCCCATGACTTTCGCTCACTGGCTACCGTTCGCGATCGCGTCGGCCATTCTCGTTGCCATTCCCGGCCCCACCGTGCTGCTGGTCGTCTCCTACGCGCTTGGCCACGGCCGCCGTTACGCGCTCGCAACCACGGCCGGCGTCGCGCTCGGCGACTTCACGGCGATGACCGCTTCCATGCTCGGACTCGGCGTGATCCTCGCGGCATCCGCCACGCTGTTCTCGGTGCTCAAATGGATTGGCGCCGCCTATCTGATCTATCTGGGCGTGAAGCTCTGGCGCGCGCCCGTCGGCGTTGACGACGCACCGGACACCTCCGAGACGCGCACCGGCCGCATCTTCGCGCATGCCTACGCGGTTACCGCGCTCAACCCGAAGAGCATCATTTTCTTCGTCGCCTTCGTGCCGCAGTTCATCGATCCGCATGCGGCCATGACATCGCAGATCGTCGTGTTCGAAGCCACCTTCCTCGTGCTCGCGACGCTCAACGCGCTCGTCTATGCGCTGCTCGCAGCGGCCGCGCGCAAGGTCGTACGCAGCCCGCGCGTGCAGCGCGCCGTCAATCGTACGGGCGGCACGCTGCTCATCGGCGCCGGGCTCTTTGCCGCCGCGTGGAAAAAGGCGGCGGCATAAGCGGCGCATGCGGATCGACGGCGACCGGGATGCGGGGCCCACCCCGAGCCCCGCGAATCGGGCTGTGAACGGGCACGCAGGCTGCTCAGAGCGGGTTGTGATGGTTGGCGAACATTGTTTTCAAGCTTCGGTGCGCGCCCAATGTGCAAACTGTCGCGTCTTGGCTACAATGCAATTGCAAACCGCTTGACAACCAGGAGGTAATCGTGATCGAGCACGTAATACTGGGCGCGTTTCTGGTGATTCCCCTTGTCATTGTCGTCTTCCTGTTTTCCGACGAAATCCTCGAGGAGCATCGACAGCGCGTAGAAGCGGGAGACGGACATCATATGGACTGGCGTCATCCGCTACGCAGCCTTCTGCATCACTGAGCGGACGCACGCATCGCGCGGATGAACACGCCGAAGCACACATGGGTGGCACTCGTGGATTTCGAGTTCTCCTGGATCGTACTTCGTCGCCTTGTTCGTGCTGATGGTGCTGTCCGTCGCGCTCACCCTTCTCTGTCCGTCTGCCGGGCAGCGCGGTAGCACGCCGCGCACGCACGAGGCAGACGCGCACGGCGAGCACGCACGCTGACGGGAATCACTCCCGGCCAGCGCGCGCTGGCAAGCCACACCTCCGTAATTCAGCGTTACCACTTGCAGCACCTGTATCCAGCAATCAGGCTGACAATCGCTCGCATGTTTTCAAAGGTTCTCAGGGAGAACGACATGCGAAAGATGGCAGCCGTTTTGGTGCTGGCGGGGTGTGCGGTGGCGGCTGGCCCCGCGAGCGCGCACGATCATGGCGGTGACGTCGTGGGTGCGCTGGTTGGCGGCGCGTTGATTGGCGCCGCAGTGGGCGCCGTGCTCAACAGCGGCCCGGCGGTGGCCTACCCGGCTCAGCCGGCCTATGTGCAGCCTGCGCCCGTGTATGCCGAGCCGGCGCCGGTCTATGCCGCCTCCCCGGCCGGCGCGGCGTGTTACGACCAGTATTCGGGCCGCTACGTGCCCTGCGCGCCAGCCCAGCCCGCGCCGCCTCCGCCGCAATATGACGACGGCTACGCGCAACCCGGCTACGGACAACAGCCGGTTTATGCTCAGCCTGGCAGCGGCTGGTAATGCTTCAAGCGGCGCACGCCACGGCGCGCCGCCCATCACTTCGGTGGTTCCCCGCGTCTAGCTCGTCTGCTCGACGGGCGTCACGCTCAGGTTGAGCCGCTGCGTCAAGCGGATCACACCGATTTCCACTGTGCGATCAATGCGCGAAACGTCGAAGAGACGCTGCAGCGTGTCGATACCGTCGACCGGCACGCCGTCGATCGTCACGATCGTGTCGTCCACGCGCAGGCCGCCGAGCGCAGCAGGACTGCCCTTGACGATCTCCATCACCCGCACGCCGGTCGTCGCGCTCAGGCTGAAGTAGCGCTGCACCTTGCGTGCGATCGGCACCGTGGTGCCGGCAATGCCGATATAGGCGCGCCGCACCCGGCCGTGTGCGAAGAGTTGCGTGATGACCCACTTTGCCGTGTCGATGGCCGTGGCGAAGCAGATGGCCTGCGCGCCCGGAATGATTGCGGTATTCACGCCGATCACCTGACCCGCCGAATTGATGAGCGGACCGCCCGAGTTGCCCGGATTGAGCGCGGCGTCGGTCTGGATCACGTCGTAGATCATGCGGCCGGATTCCGAACGCAGCGAGCGCCCGAGCGCCGACACCACGCCCGTCGTCACCGTTTGCGCGAGGCCGAGCGGGCTGCCTACGGCGATCGCGATCTGCCCGACGCGCAGGCCCGCCGAGTCGCCGAGCTGCGCGTGCGGCAGCGCCTCCGCCGCGCCGATACGCAGCACGGCGAGATCCGTGCTCGGGTCGTCGCCGACAAGGTCGGCGCTTTGTGTCGTGCCGTCCGCAAGCGTCACGCTCAGCTTGCTTGCGCCATGCACGACATGGCTGTTCGTCAGCAAGTAGCCGTCCGGCGTGAACAGGAAGCCCGAGCCGCTACCGCCGCGCGCAGGCGCCTGGCCCGATGCGCGGCGCTCGACGGCAATATGCGCGACGGCGGGCTGCACGCGCTCCAGCGCGCCGATTACGGTCCGCGAATAGGCGTCGAGGAGCACGTCGTCATCGAAGCCCGGGCGCTGGCCCGCGCCGTCGGAAGGGACGCCGCGAGCCAGATCGTCAATGAAGGAAGGTCGTCTGCCCACGATCTGAATCTCCGAAAAAGTGGGCTCTACATGCAGGGGGCGCGCGACGTTTTCAAGAGCGGGCGCCGGGCCGGCCGAATCGTCAAGCTCTTGACTGCGACTGCCAGCCCGCTGGCGAGCGCTTCGCAAAAGAAAAAAGCCCGCTCGCGCGGGCTAATCCATGCTCGGGTGACATGGCGAGGTTAAGCGGGAATTCGCGGCGCCGGGCGCTCGCGAAGCAAACTCGGGAGTCAGGCGGCCAGCGCCTCGCGCACCGCCGCGCCGGTCGCGGCCCGACGCGCTTCGAGCTCGACCATGAGCGCGTCGACCGTGCGGAACTGGGACGGCGTAATCTGGGCGAGGTCGAGCAGCGTGCCAAGGCGCTTGTACCAGTAATCGAATGAAAAGACGGCCGGCGTCGTGCCAGCGGATAACGAGGGAGCCGTCGCGCGCATGATATGCGCGATCTCTTCGTCGATGAATCTCATGAATGCCCCCGTGCGCTGGTCCAACGCCTTGTTGTCTTGTGAAGACGTGTCTCGCCACTTTAGTTCGGCGGCGGCGCGTGTCCAGCTATCACATCGGATAGGTCAAGCTCAAAGGTCGGACGTCAACCTTTCAGACGGCTTGTTACGGTCCCCTTAACGTCGCCAGCCGTGGCCGTAATAGCCGCCCACGCCAACCCCGATATCCACCGAAGGCGCCGCATAGTAGCCCGGCGCGTAGCCGTAGGCCGGCGCAGGCGCGTACGCGTAAGGCGGCGCCACCACACAACCCGTGAGGCCGGCCGACAAGCCAGCCAGAGCAATAACGCAGAAGAGTGTTTTCATCGTCGTTCTCCTATGCCACTGATTGTCGACGAGCCACGATGCGGCAAGGGTTTGGAAAAGCAACGATGTGTGTCCACAAATTACAGCCGCACGCAGCGGGCGCTGGGCGTTCGTGGAGGCAGAGAAGGGCGCGTTAGCGAGCACAAGCGTTGAAGCCAGCGCAAAACAATCGCCCGCTAGTGGGAGTCTTGATTGATCGCACTACGAATTAAATGACACGGCAGCTAACTCGTAGTGCGCAGAGATGAGGCTGAACAAGCTTCGCTTTTGAGCAGCGGCGCCAGTTTGTTCGAGGGTCGCTGGAAAAAGCGCCCAGGCCCGAAGGCCCGAGCGAAGCCGTCGCGTCAACGACGGCGGAGGTATTCGTTTAGCTATGCGAAACGCCTGCGCGGGATCATCGCAGGTGTTTTAGCAGTATTGCCTTGTTACGGATGGTTATACATCGCGTTCCAGTCGGCCTTGGGCACCGCCGGGCGGCCTGCATCCGAATTGCCGGCTGCCACGCCGCCATAGCCGCTCGTTGCGCCGTTCGCGGCGGCTACCTTGGCTTCGGCTGCGAGAAGATCGTCGGGGTAGTGCGGGTCCGCTCCTACGCCAGGATGCCAGCCCACCTTCGCGAGCTGTTCGAGCTCGGCGCGCACCTGGGCGCGCGTGACGGGCGCATTCGATTGCGCGAACGATGCCATCGGCACTACGAGTGCAACGGCAACGGCTACGGTCTGGATCAGGGACTTCATGCTAACTACCTCCTTTGGCTTTTTTCGGTGCGACAACGTGTCTGCATCCGATGAGCGAAAGTCTAGGAGGATTGCCGCCGAGGGTTAACCCTCGGCCTTCGAAGGGATTGTTCCAGGCTGGAGAAGAATGGGGCGGCGCGCAGTGCGCTTGCGGGTTACTTCCCGATACAAAACCGGCTGAAAATCACGCCCAGCAGGTCATCGGACGTGAATTCGCCGGTGATCGAATTCAGCGATTCCTGCGCGAGCCGCAGTTCTTCGGCGAACAGATCGAGCAATTGCGAATTCTGGTCGGCGTGCGCCGCCGCGTGCGCGAGATGCTCGCGCGCCGCGCGCAGCGCGATGAGATGCCGCTCGCGCGCAAGATAGACGCTCTGCGCATCCGCCTGCCAGCCCGCAATGCGCAGCAACTCGGCGCGCAGCAGCGCAACACCGTCGCCCTGTTTCGCCGAAAGACGCAACTCGCACACTTCGCTGCCGTTCCCGGCACGACGCTGCGCCACTTCGGGCGGCACGCCGGTCAGGTCGGTCTTGTTGAGCACGCGCACGACCGGCACACCGGCGGGAAAGCGCGCGGCGATCACCTCGTCTTCGGCGTTCATGCCCGTGCGCGCATCGAGCAGATGCAGCACCACGTCTGCGCGGCCGATCTCGCTCCACGTGCGCTCGATGCCGATCTTTTCGACCTCGTCCTCGGTGTCGCGCAAACCTGCCGTGTCGATCACATGCAGCGGAATGCCCTCGACCTGGATGGTCTGGGAAATCTTGTCGCGCGTCGTGCCGGCAACGGGTGTCACGATCGCGAGCTCCGCGCCTGCCAGCGCGTTCAGCAGCGACGACTTGCCCACGTTGGGTTGTCCCGCGAGCACGACCGAAAGGCCCTCGCGCAGCAGCGCGCCCTGGCGCGCTTCGGAGAGCACGTGGTCGAGTTGCGCGCGAATGCGTGCGAGCTTGCCGCGGGCGTCCGCGGCCTCGAGGAAGTCGATCTCTTCCTCGGGGAAATCGAGCGTCGCCTCCACGAGCATGCGCAGCGTCACGACGTCGTCCACGAGCGCGTGGATGTCGCGCGAGAACGCGCCGTCGAGCGAGCGGCCCGCCGAACGCGCCGCCGCCTCGGTGCTCGCCTCGATCAGGTCGGCCACGGCTTCCGCCTGGGCCAGATCGAGTTTGTCGTTGAGGAACGCGCGTCGCGTAAATTCGCCAGGTTCCGCGAGGCGTAGCCCGAACTCGCGGCCGGCCTCGATGCAGCGCTGCAAAACGAGTTGCAGCACGATCGGGCCGCCGTGGCCCTGCAGTTCGAGCACGTGCTCGCCGGTGTACGAATGCGGCGCGGGGAACGACAGCGCGATACCGCGATCGAGCACCGTGCCGGCGCCGTCGAGGAACGGCACATAGCTCGCGTGGCGCGCAACCAGGTCCTGGCCCGTGAGGGCCTGCATCAACGCAGCGGTCGCCCCCGCGCCGGCGCGGCCGGCCGACACGCGCACGACACCAATCCCGCCGCGTCCGGGCGCGGTAGCAATGGCGACGATGGGATCGGAATCGGTGGCGAGCATGATGGGCGTGGACCGTAGAGCAGGGCTGGAATCGGGATGGAGTGCGGGGACTCACTGCGGTCTTGCAAGCACTCGCAAAACGCGAGGCATTGTAACGCGCCGGACAGAGCGTTTTCGACTGGAAACCCAGCTAAGAGCCGTCTCGATTTATCTTAATTTAGCTAAGATTAGTCTTAAGGAATTCTGTCGGATTTCAGATAATTCAGGCGCTGGATCTCGCCAACATCGTGCCACACGGGAATTCATGGGGGATCTCGACCGAAGTCATACGGCAACCAGAAGCAGGTGAATTATCGCTTTTATACGTTAAATGTAGCCTAACTGGTTGTCATCTTCGGCAATTTCGGGTTGCACAATCTGGCCCATGCCGACCACCAACGAAAAAGCCGCTTTTGCCGAACGTCTCAGGTTCGCCATGAAGCGCGCGCCCGAAAAGCTACGCGGCAGCACCGACCTGGCGAACCGGTTCAATCTGCGCCATCACGGCGAGCATCCGGTTTCGCCGCAAACCGCTCACAAGTGGCTGAGCGGTCGCACCATTCCCACGCAGGACAAGCTGGAGACGCTGGCGAAATGGTTCGACGTGGACATCCACTGGCTGCACTACGGGCCTCCGGGCAATGCCGGCTCTGGCGTGCCGCGGCCGCGCAAGCCTGACGGCAAATATCCGGTTTCCGAGGAAACGCTCGAACTGGCCTCGAAGATCGAATCGCTCAGCGCCCATCACCGCTATCTCGTGCAGGAACTGGTCGCCCAATTCTACGGCGACGCCGAGAAGAACTAACGCGCACACACGAACGCTGCGCTCTGCGCCGTCAAGGAAATGGCGGTCCAATAACGCAAAAAGCCGTCCGGTTTGCACCGGACGGCTTTTTTTCGAGCCTGGATTCAGGCGGCGGCATCACTGCCGCCCCGGCACTCAGGCGGGCTTCTTCTTGCCCTTACCCATCATGCGCGTGATGTAGTACTGCTGCGCGATCGACAGCACGTTGTTCACGACGTAGTACAGCACGAGGCCGGCCGGGAAGAAGAAGAACATGACCGAGAACGCGATCGGCATGAACATCATCATCTTCGCCTGGACGGGGTCCGGCGGCGTCGGGTTGAGCTTGGTCTGCACGAACATCGAGACGGCCATCAGCACCGGCAGGATGAAGAACGGGTCCTGCTGCGAGAGGTCGTGAATCCAGAGAATCCACGGCGCACCGCGCATTTCCACCGACGAGAGCAGCACCCAGTACAGCGAAATGAACACCGGGATCTGGATCACCACCGGCAGGCAGCCGCCGAACGGGTTCACCTTCTCCGTCTTGTAGAGCTCCATGAGCGCCGCGTTCATCTTCTGCGGGTCGCTCTTGAAGCGCTCGCGCAGCGCCTGCATGCGCGGCGTGATTTCCTTCATGCGCGCCATCGACTTGTAGCTGGCGGCGGAGAGCGGGAAGAACACGGCCTTGATGAGCAGCGTGAGCAGCACGATCGACCAGCCCCAGTTGCCCACGTAACCGTGGATCTTCTCGAGCAGCCAGAAGAGCGGCTTGGCGATGATCGTCACCCAGCCGTAGTCTTTCACGAGTTCCAGGCCCGGCGCGACGCCTTCGAGCATGCGCTCTTCCTGGGGACCTGCGAAGAGGCGTGCCTGCACGGTATTCGTTGCACCCGGTGCGATCGTACCGAGCGGCTGCTTCATGCCCACGCGATAGAGCGCGTTGTCGAACTTCTCGACGTAGATGCTGCGCTTGACGCCTTGCTGCGGAATCCACGCGGTCGCGAAGTAGTGCTGCACCATCGCGATCCAGCCGTTATCGGCCTGGGTCACGAAGTCGGCCTTGTTCTTGTCGATGTCGCCGAACGTGATCTTCTGGAAGTGATGCTCGTTCGAGTACACCGCCGGCCCGATGAACGTGTGCGAGAAGCGCGGCGTTTCGACCGGCTGGCTGTCACGCACGATTTCCATGTAGAGCGTGGGCGAAACCGGCGCGCCGCTGACGTTCTGCACCTTCCAGTCCACGCCGATCACGTAGCTGCCGCGCGTGAACGTGTAAGTCTTGGTGACCTTCACGCCGCCTTTCTCGGGCGACTGCAGCGCGATCTGGAAGGAGTTGGCGTCGCCGGTCAGCTCGCGCGGGCCTTCGACTGCCGTGAACACGTCGTTGTGGTTCGGGAAGTCGCCGCCGAGCAGGCCGGTGCGCGCGAGGTACGTGTGGTCGTTCGTGTGGTCGAACAACGTGATGTACTGGTCGGGACCCTTGCCGTCGGCGCTTTCCTTCACGAGCGAAAGCTTCACGAGCGTGCCGCCGCGCGTGTCGATCACGCCGTCGTAGACGTCGGTGCGAAAGTGAACGAGCTGTGCTGCGGCTGCAGCCGGCTGGGCGGTGTTCGTCGGCGCCTGGCCCGCGGCGGCAGCGGCCGTCGGCAGGTCGGACGCGCCGTTGGCGGCGCTAGCCGGCGCAGGGCCGCTCGAGGCGGATTGCGTCTGCGTTTGCGTCGCGTTCGGGAAGAACATCGACTGGCGTCCATGGTCGCGCTGCCAGTTGTCGTACAGCATGACAGCTGACATGAAGAAGATGACCCATAGGACGGTGCGTTTGATATCCATGCGTTGTCTCAGTGTCGATGGAATGGCGCGTCAGCGCTTTTTCGGAGATGCAGGCGGGACGAGATCGACGCCGCCCGCCGAAAACGGATGGCAGCGGCACAGTCGCCGCGCGGCGAGGTAAGTCCCACGCGCGGCGCCATGATACTGGATTGCCTCGCGTGCGTAATCCGAACAGGAAGGATAAAAACGGCACCGGCTGCCGAGGAGGGGACTCACGGCAAGCTTGTAGAAACGCAGCAGTGCGATCAATACCGTTTGCATGGCGTTGCGGCCTGGCTGCGCCGCGTTCGATGACGAACCACGTGCCGCTTGCGCGGCGGCTACGTCGGATATGCCGGACTCGCGCGCCCCGCTCATGATGCGCGGGTCTTGCTCTCGTCCGGCGGCAAATCTTTACCGGCCTGGGCCTGCGCCGGTTCCCCGGCTGCCTGCCCACTTTGTGCCGCAGCCTGCGTTGCGCAAGGGGTGCGCGCAGATGTCGCAGGCGCAGCGCCGCCACGCCGCGTGACTTCGCGCGCGGCCTTTTCGAGCAGCGTTTCGATCTCGCCGCGGCACAAAGCTTTGAGCCCCGGCGAAGACGCGCCCGGCAGCGCCTTGCGGTCGAACTTCGTATGCAGCCGCAGCAGCAGGTCGAACCCTTCGAACTGCGCCCGGCGCACACGAAACGCTTCACGGGCAATGCGGCGCACCAGGTTGCGCGTGACCGCGCGCGGTGCGTACTTCTTGCCGATCACGAGCCCGAGCCGCGCCTCGTTGCCGGTGGGCCGGCCGTACACGACGAAGTGCTCGGTGCGGCGCCAGGGGCGCAAACGAAAAACGGATGAGAACTCATCCGTTTTCAGTAGCCTTGCGGCTTTCGGAAAAGCGGCTTGCGTTCGCGACGGCATGACGCCCCGATCAGTTGCCAGGTTCGTCCTGTTCGCCGTGCTCGCGAGCGGGCCGCTACCCGTGATTTCGCTGATAGCGATGCTGCCCGACTTAGACGGCGAGGCGCTTGCGACCCTTCGCACGGCGTGCGTTGATCACTTTGCGGCCACCAGCGGTCTTCATGCGCACGCGGAAACCGTGGGTACGCTTGCGACGGGTAACGGAAGGTTGGAAAGTACGTTTCATGTTGCTCTCACTGTTGAGTTATGACCGCGGCGAGCATCGCGGAAAAAGGCAATGGCCGGTGGTACTAGGGATTGGTTTTCGAGGAACCCGCTATTTAAGCCGGTTTTTCGTTGGCCGTCAATAGCTTAGGCGATCGAACCTTCTCGAACGGCAGCGCAGCGCCTGCATCGGCCGTGGTGAGGGCACGAACGAGCGTGCGTTGATCCGTCCCTGTGGATAACTTCCTGGTGAGGGGATTTCGGCGTTAGAATCTCGCCTATCCCAAGAATCCTGCATGCCGCTCCGGCCCGCCTGCTTGCCGCAAGACCTTTGCCGCGCGGGCTTCCGGAGCCATTGCCGTCGCCTCGTCAGGGCCTCGTCGCATCCGTGCGACAAGAGCGGGGCGACCGCAACGCATGCAAACAAAACGACCACAGCAACTCGATGAACGAATTCTGGCAACACTGTTCCGCACTACTGGAGCGTGAGCTAACGCCCCAGCAGTACGTGACGTGGATTAAACCGTTGGCCCCGGTTGCCTTCGATGCTGCGGCGAACACGCTGCAGATAGCCGCTCCCAACCGTTTCAAGCTCGACTGGGTCAAGAGCCAGTTCTCGGGCCGGATCACCGATCTGGCGCGCGACTTCTGGCAGACCCCCGTCGACGTGCAGTTCGTCCTCGACCCGAAGGCGGGCATGCGCGCGCCTCACGTCGCACCGGCGCCCGCCGCCGCGTCGCGCGCGCCGCTGGCTGCCGCGCCGGCGTCCGCATCGGTCATGAG
>NZ_JBMIQH010000058.1:0-21716 GCF_056155635.1 Paraburkholderia sp. BR10141
CGCGCGGCGCGCGGATCGTGCGGGTCGGGTCGAGGCGCGGGTCGGTGAAGTTCGGTTGGTTCATTTGTTCGAGTCCGTCGAGTCTGGATAGCAAGCTGGAGGTGGAGGGCTGCGCCCGCGGAGATGCAATGAGCGCTGCAACGTGGGTTAAGTCTAACGCCGCCAAGTTGTATATACAACTCGTTTCAAAAAAACGTGGGTTAGTAGTTACCCTGACGAAACTCGCCGACTTCGGCTTATCGGAGCGAAGAAACGGGCAGGCGAGCCGTGAAGCTTTGTCTAGACAAGATGTCTGCAAACAGCCCGACACAGTGCATGGTCTGTAGACGCGGCCAGACCGCCCACGCAAACGAAAGTGGCGGGCTTGATGCGGGCAGGGATCAAGAGGGACGGAGCGCTCGAGCGTCCGGTGGACTGCAGTTCAGCAAGTAAGCAGGAAGTGAGCAACCTCGCCGCCCAGGCTCAAACGGTACCCGCCAGATGAAACCGCGAAGCCGGATGCCACAGGCGCACGGAAGTCGCCACATGACGCCCCACCCACGTGCGCCGCAGCAACAGCAGGCAAGGCTCGCCGATTTCCATCTCCAGATACTGCCGCACGCGCGCATCGGGCTTCTGCGCGTAAATGCGGAATTCCGCGCGCTGGATCGGCGCGAGGCGCACCATGTAGTGATTCGGCGTTTCGACGGTAAAGTCCTGGGCGAGGTAGTCGGGGAACACCTCGGGGTTCACGTAGCGGTCCTCGTACTGGATCGGCTCGCCCTCTTCACTGTGCACGATGCGCGAGTGGAACACCGGCCCGGCGTCGAGTTCGAGCGCGGCGATCGCGTTCGGATCGTCGCTCGCCTCCAGCCCCAGCACACGCGCCGCATGCCGATGGCCGCGCGCCGCGATTTCGTCGGCGATATTGCGGATCTGCAGCACCGTCGATTCGTACTGGCGCGGCGCGACGTACGTGCCCGAGCCGCGCACCCGGTTCAGCACGCCTTCGGCCATCAGTTCTCGTAGCGCGCGCGACACCGTCATGCGCGCCACACCGAACTCTTTCACCAGTTCCGTTTCGGAAGGCACCACGTCGCCGGGCCGCAAGGCGCCGCTTTCGATCTGCGCGAGCACATGGCGCTTGATCTGCTCATAGGCGGGCAACGGGGCACTGCTGACCGTCTTCTTTTGCATGGTCTCGATCTTCGAATGAACGGGAGGTCGCCGCAGCGATGGCCGCCGGGCGCGGCGCGGGCTTGCAGCTTCAGGCGGCCACATTGTACCGCCCCTTAAAGCGGCTCCTTTTCCGGCTCGGCCACGAGCGCGGGCTGCCAGCGCGCGAGCACCACGCAGGCGCGCACGCCCCGCCCGTCCGCGCCCGGACTCAGGCTCACCGCGCCACGATGCGACTGCACGATCTCGCGCACGATCGCAAGACCAAGGCCCGTGCCTTCGGTCCCGACGGCGGCGCGGAAGAAAGGCTCGAAAACGCGCGCCCGCGCTTCCGCGGGAATGCCGCGGCCGTCGTCGAGCACTTCGAGCGCGACCATCTCGCCGCTCGCCCGCACCGACACCGTGACGTGCCCGCCAGCCGGCGTGTAGCGCAGCGCGTTATCCACGAGATTGCTGACCATCGCGCGCAACAGCTCGCGATGCCCCTGCACCACCGCCTCGCCCGCCTCGCGCGGCAACTCCGCGCCGAGATCGATGCCGCGCGTCTGCGCGAGCAGCGCGAGCGCCTCGACCACTTCGCGCGCGAGCTGCGCCATGTCGACGGGCGCGGCCGGCAATTGCGCGGGGTCGAGCGCCTCGGCCTGCGCGAGCAGCAGCAACTGGTTCGTGAGCGCGACCATCGAGCGGTTGCTCACGTGCATGGCCGCCAGCACTTCGTCGAGCGCGGGATCGACGGCTTTTTGCTGGCGCGCGTACTGCAACTGCGTGCCGAGCAGCGTGAGCGGCGTGCGCAGCTGGTGCGCGGCATCGGCGATGAAGCGGCGCTGCGCCGCCGTCTGCGCCGAAAGGCGCGCAATGCATTGATTGATGGCGTCCACGACGGGCCGCAGTTCGGCATGCAGCCCTTCGGCGCGAATGGGTTCGAGGTGCGAAGGATCGCGATCCGCCACGTCGTTCTTGAGCTTCATGAGCGGCCGCAGCTCGAACGTGAGACCGATGCAGGCGAGCGCCACGGCCAGCATCACCATGCCGATCTGGCGATAGAGCTGGGGACGCCAGAGCGCCTCCACCATCGCGTCGCGCGAGCGCTCGGTTTTGCCCACCGAGACGCGCACGCGCCATACGTGGCCGTTGTCGTACATGGAGCGCACCACGCTCACGGCGCGCACGGCCTGGCCGCGCAGCCCGGCGTCGTACGCGACGGGCGAATCGACGGCGGGCGCCGAGGCCGCATGCGGAAAGTCGGGCATGCCCGCGAGCAGCGAGCCGCCCTCCACGTGCACGTTGTAGAACACCTGGTCCTGCTGCGGCGAGGCGAAGAGTTCGAGCGCCGCGGGCGGCACGTCGGCGCGCAACGCGCCATCGGCCCATTGCACGGAACCGGCGATCATGCGTGCTGACGACAGCAGCCCGCCGTCCTGCACCAGATCGGCAGTATGGCGCGCAGCGCGATACTCGGAGGTCGCCGTAAAACTCACGTAGAGCGCGAGCGGCACGAGCATCCACCAAAGCAGGCGAACGCGCAGGCTACCCGTCATGTCGGCACGCGCAAGTCGTCATAGCGTTTCATCCTTCCTGCGCAGCAAATAGCCCAGGCCGCGCAGTGTCACGATCACGGCCGAGCTGCCTTCGAGCTTCTTGCGCAGCCGCGACACGTAGATTTCGATGGCGTCCTCGCTGGGTTCGTCGGCGAGCGTGAAGATTGCGTCGACGAGCGCGGCCTTCGACACGGTCTGGCCGAGGCGCAGTGCCAGCGTTTCGAGCACCGTGCGCTCGCGCGGCGTGACGTTCAGCGGCGCGCCCTTCAGCGTGAACTGGCGCGTGTTGAGGTCGAACACGAGGTCCCCACAGCCGATTTCATTCGCGCGCGCGGGCGTTTGCCGGCGAATCAGCACCTTGATGCGCGCCACCAGTTCGCGCACCTCGAAGGGCTTGACGAGATAGTCGTCGGCGCCGGCGCCGAGCAGCTCCACCTTTTCGTCGATCGAGCCGCTTGCCGTAAGCACCATCACGGGTGTCGCGTCGCCGCGCTGGCGCAGCCGCCGCAGCACGTTCTTGCCCGAGAGCTTCGGCAAATTGAGGTCGAGCAGCACCACATCGTAGTGATTGGACCGCAGCAAATGGTCGGCGGCTTCGCCGTCCTGCACGGCGTCGAAGGCGAACGCCTGCTCCTCCAGCGTCTTGACGAGCCAGTGTGCAAGCGTCGGATTGTCTTCGATCAGCAGCAACTTCATGGGCGGGTACGGGCAAAGGCGAAGGCCGTTTCAGGGGAATCGATTGTGCCGTTGCCGGCGCATCGCCGCCCTGCGGGTTAACACGGACGATTTTGCACGGCGCCCGAAGGCTGGCAGAAGGCTTACGGTTTTTATAATCGGCTCCATCCACCAAAAAGCGCCGCATGCACGGCGCACCACCCTCAGGAGACTCCACGATGCCTACCTTGCGCCAGATCGCCGCCGTATCGAGTGTCGCGTTCGCCCTCGCCGCCGGTTCCACGGCTGCCCACGCGGAAAAGATCACGATCATGGTTGGCGGCGCAACCAAGATCATCTATCTCCCCGCCAAACTGACCGAGCAGCTCGGCTACTTCAAGGACGAAGGCCTCGACGTCGAACTGCAGTCGCAGCCGGCCGGCGTGGACGCGGAGAACGAACTGCTCGCGGGTGCGGTGCAAGGCGTGGTGGGCTTCTACGATCACACCATCGACCTGCAGAGCAAGGGCAAGGAAGTGCAAACGCTCGTAGTGTTCGGCCAGGTGCCCGGCGAAGTGGAAATGGTGTCGAACGCGGCAGCCGGCACGGTCAAGAGCATGGCCGACGTGAAGGGCAAGACGCTCGGCGTGACGGGCCTCGGCTCCTCCACGAGCTTCCTCACGCAGTACCTCGCACAGCGCTCGGGCGTGCCCTCCAACCAGTACACGCTGCTGCCGGTGGGCGCGGACAACACCTTCATCGCGGCGATCAAGCAGAACCGCATCGACGCGGGCATGACGACGGAACCCACCGTCTCGCGTCTGCTGCAAACCGGCGACGCCAAGGTGCTCGTCGACATGCGCACGCTCGAAGGCACGCGCGCGGCGCTCGGCGGCACCTACCCCGCTTCGAGCTTCTACGTGCAGCGCGCCTGGGCGCAGTCGCACAAGGAAGAAGCGACGAAGCTCGCGCACGCGTTCTCGCGCACGCTCAACTTCATCGCCACGCATAGCGCCGATGAAATCGCCGCGAAGATGCCGAAGGACTACTACGGCAACAGCCAGGATCTCTACGTGGCCGCGCTGAAGTCCTCGCTGCCGATGTTCACGAAGGACGGCCGCATGCCCGCCGACGGCCCGGATACGGTGCTCAAGGTGCTCTCGGCGTTCAATCCTTCGGTGAAGGGCAAGCACATCGACCTCGCGAAGACTTACTCGAACGACTATCTGCCGGCTCCGACCGCCACGGCGTCGAAGTAAAACGCAATCGGCCCCACGTTCAGCCCACTGAAATAATGACTTCCTCCCATTCCCAAGGCACGCCGGCCATCGAGCTGCGCAATGTTTCGTGCCGCTTCATTTCACCGGACGGCAAGGCGACGGTCGCCCTGCGCGACTTCAGCATGTCGGTCGCGCGCGGCGAGTTCGTCGCGATCGTCGGGCCCACGGGCTGCGGCAAGTCCACCACGCTCAGCATGATCACGGGCCTGCTCAAACCCACCACGGGCGAAGTGCGCGTGATGGGCGCGCCCGTGAACGGCATCGATCCGCGCATCGGCTTCGTGTTCCAGGCCGACGCGGTGTTCCCGTGGCGCTCGGTGCTCGACAACGTGGCGGCCGGTCCGCTCTATCGCGGCCGCTCGAAATCGGCCGCCTACGACGAAGCCAACGAATGGCTGCGCCGCGTGGGCCTCGCCAACTTCGGCAAGCACTATCCTCATCAGCTTTCGGGCGGCATGCGCAAGCGCGTGGCGCTTGCTCAGACGTTCATCAACAAGCCCGAAATCCTGCTGATGGACGAGCCGTTCTCGGCGCTCGACATGCAAACGCGCACGCTCATGCAGGACGAGCTGCTGCAGCTGTGGGGCGGCACGGGGTCGGTCGTATTCGTCACGCACGACCTCGAAGAAGCCATTGCGCTCGCCGACCGCGTGTTCGTGCTCACCGCGCGCCCGGCCACGCTCAAGAAGGTCTACGAGATCGATCTGCCGCGCCCGCGCGTGACGTCCGAAATCCGCTACGCGCCGCACTTCGTCGAACTGTCGCGCCAGATCTGGCACGACCTGCGCGAAGAAGTGCAGATCGCCTAACACCGGAGCCGTTCACTATGTCCACCCCGCAACAAACCCTGCCGCAAGGCCTCGATGCCGCCTCGCTCGACGCCGTCGAGCGCGCTGCGCAAAAGCGCATTCGTCAGCGCAATCTGCTCGTCATTTCGCTGCGTATTCTCGTGCTCGTCGTCGTGCTCGGCGGCTGGGAACTCGCCGCGCGCCTCAAATGGATCGACCCGTTCTTCTTCTCGATGCCCACGGCCATCTTTGATCAGATCATCGACTGGTTCGTGAACGGCACCTCGCAAGGGCCCCTGCTCACGCAGGTCTGGGTCACGCTGGAAGAGACGGGCCTTGGCTTCATCATCGGCTCGGTGGCCGGCGTGTTCTGCGGCATCGTGCTTGGCCGCAACAAGCTGCTCTCCGACGTATTCAGCCTCTACATCAAGATCGCCAACTCGATTCCGCGCGTGGTGCTCGGCTCGGTGTTCGTGATCGCGCTGGGGCTCGGGATGGCGTCGAAAGTGGCGCTCGCCGTTGTGATGGTGTTCTTCGTCGTGTTCGCCAATGCGTTCCAGGGCGTGCGCGAAGCGGACCGCTACATGATCGCCAATGCGCAGATTCTCGGCGCGTCGCGCCGCCAGGTGACGACCTCGGTCGTGATTCCCTCAGCGCTTTCGTGGATTCTCGCGAGCCTGCACGTGAGCTTCGGCTTCGCGCTGGTCGGCGCCGTGGTGGGTGAATTCCTGGGTTCGAAGCAAGGCATCGGTTTGCTGATCTCGACGGCGCAGGGCGCGTTCAACGCAAGCGGCGTGTTCGCCGCGATGATCGTGCTCGCCGTAGTCGCGCTGGCCGCCGACTATGTGCTCACCGCGCTCGAGCATCGTTTGCTCAAGTGGCGGCCCACGCCTTCGAACTGATTCAGTCAGCTTCCCCTGTCCGGACCGCGTAAGACGCGAGAGCTTGCCTGGTCCGTGATCCGCGGCGCACTGCCAGTGCGCCGCGTTTTTTTTGGGCCTGCCAAACGCTACTTGGGCTGCGCAACGGTACGCAGATACGGCTTGAGCGTCTTGAAGCCCTGCGGATACTTCTGCCTGGCCGCATCGTCGGAAACCGAAGTCGGGATGATGACGTCGTCGCCCGGCTTCCAGTTCACCGGCGTCGCCACCGAGTGCTTCGCCGTGAGCTGCAGCGAATCGAGCAGGCGCAGCACCTCGTCGAAATTACGGCCCGAACTCATCGGGTAGACAAACATCGCCTTCACTTTCTTGTCCGGCCCGATGAGAAACACCGCGCGTATCGTGGCGTTGTCGGCCGCCGTGCGCGGGCTGGCGCCGCTCGCGTTCGGGTGAATCATGTCGTAGAGCTTCGCCACGTGCAGATCCGGGTCGCCGATCATCGGATAATTGACGGCGCTCCCCTGCGTTTCCTCGATGTCCTTCGCCCACCTCGCATGGTCGTCCACCGGGTCGATGCTCAGACCGATGATCTTCGTGTTGCGCTTGTCGAACTCCGGCTTGAGCTTCGCCATATAGCCGAGTTCCGTCGTACAAACGGGCGTGAAGTCTTTCGGATGCGAAAACAGAATGGCCCATTGGTCGCCGATCCATTCGTGGAAACGGATCTTGCCTTCGGTGGTCTCCGCAGTGAAATCGGGTGCATCTTCTCCAAGACGAATCGTCATCTTCTGGCTCCTGAATGCAGTGATTTACAGATCGTGAGGGGTCTGCGTGCGCGCGAAAGTGCCTCCCGCTTTTGCATTTTAGGTAGTCTCGGTGAAGCTTATGAAAATCTTTGTTATTTCATTAGCATTACATCATCCATACATTTAGCCATTATTTAGCGTTAAAAACCTGCATCGGCGCGCTATCGCAGCCTTGACATCCACTTGGCATGAAGCGAATAATGCGTCGTTCGATAATCGAAACCGTGTTCGAGTTACGAACACGAGAACAACAATAACGGGCTGGTCGTCTTGCCGTGCAAATACCCGCGTGCAAGGCGTGATATGAACCCGCTGCGCCGGGGCGGCATCGCCTCTCGCTGATGGAGGAGCCGCACCTGCCTCCCCGCCCCCTACGCGCCTGGCCCGCCAGCCGCACGGTGCCGGGACTACCCGCAAGCAACGCCTCCTGTCCGCTCCGGCCAGCCAGTAGCGACACGCTACGAACTAGCGCAAAGAGCATGAAAAGAGACCTCCAGACTGAAACGCGCGATTCCCGCCAGGGTGTCGTCGCCGCCCTCGTGTATGTTTTCGAGCGGGTCATGCCCGACCCCTTCGTTCTGTCCATCTGCCTCACCTTCCTTGTCGCCGTGCTCGCGCTCGTCATCGCGCCGCACGGCGACCTCCCCACGCTGCTCAGCGCCTGGTACGAAGGTACGTTCGGCATTCTCGGCTTCGCGCTGCAGATGATCCTGATCCTCGCCACGGGCTACGCCATTGCCGAAGCGCCCGTGATCCAGCGCGTCCTGCGCGCGCTCGCGGCCAGGGCGCAAACGCCGGCGCGCGCCGCGCTGCTGGTGTTTCCGGTGGTGGCCATCGCCGCGTGGCTGAACTGGGGCCTGGGCCTGATCGTGGGCGCGCTGCTCTCGCGTGAAATCGCGAAGCGCGTGAACGTGGATTTCGCGTGGCTCGTAGCCGGCAGCTATTCGGCATGGTCGATCTGCAATAGCGGGCTCTCCAGCTCGATCGCCCTCTCGCAGGCCTCGCACGGCAACGCGCTCAATCTCGTGGAAAAGGCGACCGGCCACGTGATTCCGCTCAGCCAGACCGTCTTCGCGCCGTTCGTCTTCATTCCCACCGTGCTCGTGGTGGTCGTGATGACGTTCATCTTCATCCGCATGCATCCGAAGCCCGAGCACGTGGCGCCGTTCAGCGAGGCGGCCGAAGCCGAAGCGAACGACGCCGGCGCCAGCGACGACCCGCACGCGCGCGTCGGCAACGGCACGCCTTCGTTCGCGTCGCGCCTCGAGCAGTCGATGCTCGGCACGCTGCTGCTGATCGTGCTCGGCGCAGGTTATCTGGCGATGGAATGGAGCGAAAAAGGTTTCGATCTCGACATCAACACGACGATCCTGATCTTCCTGCTGATCGGCCTCGCACTGCAGCGCACGCCTATCGCCTACGCGAACGCCATTCGCCGCGCCGCGCGCCAGACCGGCTCCATGCTGCTGCAGTACCCCGTGTACGGCGGCATCATGGGCGTAATGAAGGGCACCGGCCTCGCCTCGATGATCGCCAAGGCCTTCGTCACGATCGCCACGCCGCTTTCGCTGCCGCTCTGGAGCTATCTGAGCTCGCTCATCATCACGCTGCTCGTGCCGAGCGCGGGCGGCCACTGGGCCGTGCAAGGGCCGTTCGTGCTGCCCGCCGCGCTGAGCCTGCACGCCTCGGTGCCGCGCACTGCCATGGGCGTGGCGATGGCCGAAAACGTCTCGAACATGCTGCAGCCGTTCTGGGCCGTGCCGATCGTCGCGATCGCGGGCATCCGCATCCAGCGCGTGATGGGCTATACCGCCGTGACGTTCGCCGTGTCGCTCGTGATCTACGCCGGGGCGCTCTGGCTCGTGCCCTGAGCGTCGAGCGGTTCCGCCGCGAAGGAAGGCGCTGCGCCGGCCGCTTTACAGCGGTTCGGCAGCGCCTTTTTTCATGCGGCGCGCGTGAGCCGCGCTGGCCTCGCGGCGCGCAAAGATCGGCGACAATGGGCAAGCCTCGACGGCGGCACGCCGCCCCGAATCGATCTGCGATCCGAACCAGGAGACTGCCATGACCGCCAGCGCGCCGCCTACCCCACCCTCATCTTCGTCAGGCTCCGGCGAAGACGGCGGCGAGCTCGATCCGCGTTTCGTCGAGTTCGCGCGCCAGGTGTTCGACACCGCGCGCCGCGGCGAATCCAACACGCTCGCGACGCTCATCGAACAGGGCCTGCCGCCGAATCTGCGCAACGAAAAAGGCGACAGCCTCGTGATGCTCGCGAGCTATCACGGCCACGCCGCCGCCGTGCGCACGCTCGTGCAGCACGGCGCCGACCCCAACCTGCGCAACGACAACGGGCAAACGCCGATCGCGGGCGCGGCCTTCAAGGGCTTTGTCGACGTGATCAGCGCCCTGCTGGAAAACGGCGCCGACGTGGAAGGCGCCTCTCCCGACGGCCGCACGGCGCTGATGATCGCCGCCATGTTCAACCGCTCCGATATCGTCGACCTGCTGCTCGCGCGCGGCGCGAACCCGGCGGCGCACGACGCCGCGGGCAACACCGCGCTCGACGTGGCGAACGCGATGGGCGCGGTGGCCACGGCCACCCTGCTCGCCGGGAAAGCCGGCGGCAAAAGCGCGTGAAAAGAACGCGGGAATCATGGGGCGCGATGGGCAGGCACGCGAAACGCTGCAAAGCGCATAACGCCACGCAGCGCCCTGGTGTCACTCCTGGTTTGCATACAACGCGCCGCCAGGCGACGCTATCCATGTAACACCCGTGCGTGCAGCGCCAGTGCGGGGCAGGCGATTTTCCACGAGCCGTGATATCGTTTTGTCATCGGATTCGAAGTCTGCACGCACCCGTCAATCGAACTCTGTTACTTTCGCGAGCGTCGCCATGAGTGATGTACGCCACCATCTGAGTCCGCGCGATCGCGTGGAGCTGCTCTGCTGGCTCACCTGCGGGAGCCTCGGGGCCTACTATCTCAACGAATCCTGGCCCAATGCGGCCTTTCACGTCCAGGCGGCGCACAAGTGGCTCGACCGTCACGCGCGCGAGGCCGACTGGCTCGCGATCGCGCGCCTCGCCGCCATGGCGCAGGATATCGCGCAGCAGCACGCGTGGTTCGTGGACGCGGTCTGGGCGCGCGACGCCGTCGAGGAAATTCTCGACACCGACGACCTGAACTACCAAGCCAAGCTCGTCCTGCAAGTGCTCAAGGACTGCGAACGAGCGCTCGCCGACCGTCGCCCCGCCGACTAGGGATCAAACCGGAACTCCATAAGCGGGGTTCCCCACACAGGCCACGCGTTTCTCCATCAAATGATGGACGCGTGGTGGTTATCCTCAGAACATACTCCCGCTTGCAGCGTCGGCCCTTTCCCCTTCGCCGGCCGCTCGCCCACGCGGGAGAACCCAAATGACTCGCCCCCTCGCCCCGATATTCGCCGCCGCGCTCTTCGCGTTGGCGTCGGCGAGCCCCGCTGCGCTCGCGCAAACCAGCGGCCACGCAACCGCCGTCAACGCCGCCCGACCCATCCAGCTGCAAAAAGTCGCCAAGCCGGCGCCCAAAGCCCCGCAAACCGCCAAAGCCACCAAGCCCGCTCCGCAATCGCTGCGCTGGCTGATGTCTGAATCTCCATGAAACGAACCGGCGCGCCCGCGCCAGGTTCGCGCTTCGCCACCCCGCCTCGAAGCGCAGCCGTCGCGGCTCAGGACTGCGACGGCTTCGCGCTGTCTGCCGCCGGCGGCGGCGCTGCCGGCGTCCAGCCATAACCGAGCGCCTTGTACAGGCTCACGATCTGCGCGAGTTCCTGGTCCTGCAGCGACGACTGCTGCAACTGCGCGTTGAAGAGACTGCGCTCGGCGTCGAGCACCTCCAGATAGCTCGTATAGCCGCCTTCGTACAGATCGCGCGCGACTGACGTGTATTCCGTGAGCGCGGCCACCTGGCGCGTCGTCGAATCCAGTTGATCGCGTGTGCGCGCGACGCCCACGAGCGCATTTTCGACATCGGCGAACGCCTGCTGGATCGTCTGCTCGTAAGTGAAAAGCGCTTCCTGCTGCACGGCTTCGGCCTGATGCACGCCACCCGCGATCGCACCGCCCTCGAAAATTGGCTGCGTGACCGCGCCCGCGAATGACCAAACGCGCGCGGGGCCAGTCCAGAGCCCCGAAAGCGCCGTGCTCGCGGCGCCGAACAGTCCCGTGAGCGAAATCTGCGGAAAATACAACGCACGCGCTGCGCCGATCGATGCATTCGCCGAAATGAGCGTTTGTTCGGCCTGCAGAATATCGGGCCGGCGCTCCAGCAGCGTCGACGGCAGGCCGGCGGGAATGGCGGGCGCCGTGAGCTCGGTGATCGACTTGCCGCGCGCAATCGGCCCCGGATTCTGCCCCAGCAGCAGCGAGATGGCGTCTTCCTGCGTTGCGATCTGCTGCTGGATCGAGTACACGGAGGTCTGCGCCGATTGGTACTCCGACTGCGCCTGGCTCACCTGCAACCGCGAAACGACACCGCCCGCATAGCGCTCGTTGAAGAGATCGAGCGCACCCTTGCGGCTTTCGAGCGTGTCCTGCGCGATGACGAGCTGATTGTCGAAGTCGCGCAGTTGCAGATACGACGTGGCCACGTTCGCGATGATGGCGATGCGCGTGGCCTGCTGCGCAGACTGCGTACTCAGATAATCGGCGCGCGCGGCTTCGGTGAGCCTGCGCAAGTGGCCGAATAAATCGAGTTCCCAGGATACCGTGCCGTTCAGCTCCACCTGGTTGCCGACCACAGGCGGGAAGCCGGGCGCCGGCACGCCACGGCTACGCGACGCACCGAAGTTCGCCGAAACCTGCGGGAACAGGCCCGCGCGCGTCACGACGTAGCGTCCGTAGAACTCCTCGACGCGTGCCGCAGCAATCCGCAGATCCTTATTCTGCGTAAGCGCCCTGGCGACGAGGTCGTTGAGCACCGGGTCGTTGAACTGCGTCCACCAGTCGAGCGTCGTATCGACGGCTTCCGCCTGCGGCGAGGCGTAGCGAAACGTCGACGGCGTCTCCACCGCCGGACGATGATAGTCGGGCCCGACCGCGCAGGCGCCAAGGCAAGCCGTCACGATGGCGAGCCCAAGCGGACGCAGCGCGCGATTCTTCAAATTCGAACGGGTCTTCATCGCTCAGCCCTCCTGCGAAGGCGGCGCCATGGGGGGCGTGCCGGGATGCGGCGCGGCGTTCGCTTTCTTGCGCGACGAGAGCGTTTCCAGTCCCCAGAAGAACATCGGAATGAAGAAGAGCGCGATCACCGTGGCGCCGAGCATGCCCGCGATCACGCCGGTGCCGAGCGAGCGCCGGCTCGCGGCCGATGCGCCGCTGGCGATGGCGAGCGGCACGCAACCGAGGATGAACGCGAGCGAAGTCATGATGATCGGCCGCAGACGCAGCTTGGCGGCGTGCAGCGCGGCGGCGTACGGCGACATGTTCTCTTTCTCGCGCATTTCGACGGCGAACTCGAAGATCAGGATGGCGTTCTTCGCCGCGAGCGCGATCAGCACCGTCAAGCCGATCTGGAAGTACACGTCGTTCTCCATGCCGCGCAACAAGATGCCCACTAATGCCCCGAAGATCGCGAACGGCACGGCCAGCAGCACGCCGACCGGCAGCGACCACTTCTCGTACTGCGCCGCGAGAATGAGGAACACCATCAGCAGTGCGAAGCCGAACACGAGCGCGGCCGTTGAGCCGGCCTTCTTCTCTTCGTACGCCTGGCCGCTCCATTCAAAGCTGTAGCCTTCGCCCAGCACTTCGTTGGCGATCTGCTCCATCGCCGCGATCGCCTCGCCCGAGCTGTGGCCCGGCGCCGCGTCGCCGGTGATCTTCGCCGCCGGAAAGTTGTTGAAGCGGTTGACGATGTCAGGCCCAGGCACGAAACGCGATGTCGTCACGGCCTTGATCGGCACCATGTCGTTGTTGCGGTTGCGCACATAGAGCTGCTGGATATCGTCCGGGCTCAAGCGGTATTGCGGCTCGGCCTGGATGATCACCTGGAAGAGACGACTGCCCTTCGGGAACTGGCTCACGTACAAGGAACCGAACATCGTCTGGAGTGCAGAATAGATGTCCTGAACCGGAACGCCGAGCGTTTCCGCCCGCTCCCGATCCACTTCCACGAGCAATTGGCGCGAATTCGTGTTGATGGTCGAATTCACGCCGCGCAGCGCCGGATTCTGGCGTGCCTTCGCAATCACCTGGCGCACCTTTTCTTCGAGCTGCTGATAGCTGCCATCGCCGGTGCTCTGCAGCCAGAACTCGAAGCCGCCCGTCGTTCCGAGGCCCGGAATCGACGGTGGATTGAGCGGTACGACCACGCCGTCCTTGAACGTGGAGAACGCCTTGGTGGCATCGCGGATCAAGTCCTGCGCGGAGCCGTTTTCGCCGCGATCCTTGAAGCCCTTGAGCGTCACGAACAGCGTGCCCGCGTTCGACTTGTACTGCGAGTCGATCAGGCTGTAGCCGATCGGCGCCGCCACCGAACTCACGGCAGGCTGTTTCGCGAACCAGTCCTCCGCTTTCTTCGAAAGGTCGCCGGTGCGGTCCAGACTCGCCGCGTCGGGCATCACGACCGCGCCGAACAGATAGCCCTGATCCTCCACGGGCAGGAACGACGATGGAATATGCTTGAACAGGCCGACGGTCGCGATCAGCATCACGACGATCAGGCCGATGGAGAGAATCACGCGGCGTATCGCCGTCTGCACCCAGCTGCCATAGCCCTCGGTCAGGCGCTCGAACTTCTCGTTGAACCAGCGGAAAAAGCGGTTCTTCTTGTGCTCGCCCGGCTTGAGCAGGATGGCCGCGAGCGCGGGCGACAGCGTGAGCGCGACGATACCCGAAAGCACCACCGAGACCGCGATCGTCACCGCGAACTGCTTGTAGAGCTGCCCTGTGATGCCCGAGAGGAACGCCACCGGTATGAACACCGCGAGCAGCACCAGCACGATCGCCACCACCGGGCCGCTCACCTCGTCCATCGCGCGCTTGGCCGCTTCCTTTGGAGGCAGCTTGAATTCGGTCATGTTGCGCTCGACGTTTTCGATCACCACGATCGCGTCGTCCACCACGATACCGATGGCCAGCACCATGCCGAACAACGTGAGCATGTTGATCGAGAAGCCGAACGCCTCCATGCCGATGAACGCGCCGATGATCGACACGGGCACCGCGAGCAGCGGCACGAGCGTCGCCCGGAAACTTTGCAGGAAGATGTACACCACGATGATCACGAGAATCACCGCATCGCGCAGCGTATGGACCACCTCGTTGATGGATTCATGCACGAACTCGGTCGTATCGAGCGCGATTTCATACTTGAGGCCAGGCGGAAAGCTCTTGTTCAGCAGTTCGAGTGTCTGACGCACCTGCTTGGCCACCTGAAGCGCATTCGCGCCCGGCTGCTGATACACGGCGAGCAGTGTGGCCGTCTTGCCGTTGTAGCGGCCGCGCAGCGAATAGTCCTTGGCGCCCAGATCCGCGTGGCCGATGTCCTTGAGGCGCACGATCGCCGCATCGCCCGATGCCGCGCGCAGGATGATGTTGTCGAAATCGGCGGGCTCCGTGAGGCGGCCCTTCGTCGTCACCGGGAACGTCTGGTTCACGGGCTTGCTGGTCGGCGCCTGGCCAAGGCGCCCCGCAGAGAACTGCTGGTTCTGCTGCGCAATCGCGTTCTGCACGTCGGCTACCGTAATGCCGAGCTTGGCCATGCGGTCGGGCTTGAGCCACACGCGCATCGCATAGTCAGCAGAACCGAAGATCGACGCCTGGTTCGCGCCCGGAATACGCTTGAGCGCGTCGAGCACGTAGACGTTCGCGTAGTTCGCCACATAAGACGCATCGTAGGCGTTATCGGGCGAATAGATCGCGATCACCATCATGAACGCCGACGAGCGCTTCTGCACCGACACGCCTTGCGCGGTCACCGAGTCGGGCAGGAAAGGCAGCGCGAGGTTCACGCGGTTTTGCACGTCCACCTGGGCGAGCGACGGATCGGTGCCGATATTGAAGTACACCGTGAGCGTCATGTTGCCCGTCGACGAGCTCGACGAGTTCATGTACATCATGTTGTCCGCGCCGTTCACCTGCTGTTCGATCGGCGCGGCCACGTTCTGCGCGACGATATCGGCGCTCGCGCCCGGATACGTGGCGCTCACCGTGATGGTAGGCGGCGCGATGTCGGGAAACTGCGCGATCGGCAGGTTGAACATCGACACCAGACCGGCGACGACGAGCACGATCGAGAGGACCGACGCGAAAATTGGCCGGTCAATAAAGAAGTGAGAGAACTTCATCGTTCAGCCTCCCGCAGCGGGCGAGAACGTGACGTCCACGCGGCGGGATTTGTCGGGTGGATCGTTGGCGACGATCCGCGCCGGTTTGCGCATCTCGATGCGCTCGGTTTTCACGCCGGCCACGACCAGCGCGGCCCGCACCGTCCCTGCGCGGGCGGCCGCGAGACGCTCATTCGCGGCTTGCGAGCCGCTCGAATCGGTGTAGCCGGAAATCACTACGCGCATGCCCGGCTCCGCGACGAGACGGCGCGCCACGGCTGCGAGTGCGTCGGCGGACTGGGCGTCGAGGCTCGAACTGCCCGACGCGAAGTAAAGCGCGGTGTGTTCGCCCAGCACGTCGGCAGCGCCGGATGCGGCGGCCGGTTGAGCGGCGCTCGTGCCAGCGTTGGCTTGAGCGTTGGTATTCGCGTTCGCAGCCGCCGGGCCCGAAGCTCCGGCCGCGCCCGCTTGCGCCCCGCCGCCTGCACCGGCGTCGGGCCCGCCAATATTGACGGTTGCGGGCGGCGTGGCCACGAGGTTCGCCTTGACCGGCGCACCGGGCATGAGCCGCAGCGTATTGTCGATGACGACATGATCGCCCGGATGCAAACCCGACTTGATCACCCAGTCGTTGCCGTTCCACTCACCCGTTTCGACCACGCGCTGCTGCGCCTTGCCGTCCTTGTCGACGGTCCACACATACGCGCCGCGCGGCCCCTGCTGCACCGCCGCCTGCGGCACCGCCACCGCGGAAGTCCGCAGCGCGCCCAGCAGCTTGATACGCACGAACTGACCGGGCCGCAGCGACCCCGTGGGGTTTGGCATGGCGGCGCGAATCAGGTAGGTGCCGGTTTCCGAGCTGAGCGAGGCATCGGTAAACGCGATGTGGCCGCGTTCGGGATAGATGCTGCCGTCGGCGAGCACGATTACCGCTTCGAGCTTGCCGACGGGCGGCAGCTTGAGCGTGCCGTTCTGCGTTTGCGTGCGCAGATCGAGCATCTCGTTCTCGGAGAGCGAGAAGTTGATCCACATGGGATCGAGCTTCGCCACATAGGTGAGCAGGCTGTTGCTCGCATCGATATACGAACCGTCCTGCTTCTTTGCAAAGCTCGAAAGACCGGTGACGGGCGCAACGATCTTCGTATAGCCGAGATTGAGCGTCGCGCTGATGACATTCGCCCGCGCGCCTTCGACCGCGGCGGCGGCCGCCTGCTCCTGGCCGACCGAGTCGTCGAGATCCTTCTGGCTCAACGCGTTCTTCGCGGCGAGCGGACGCACGCGATTGAGGTTGGCCTGCGCGGTGACGAGCCGCGCCTTCTGCTGCGCAAGCTCGGCCTGCGCGGCATCGAGCGCGGCCTCGAAGGGTTTGCGGTCCATGACGAACATCACGTCGCCCGCGTGGACCAGCGAGCCTTCCGTATACACGCGCTTTTCGAGGAAGCCGTTCACGCGCGCGCGAATTTCGACCTGTTGCGAGCTTTCTGTCTGCCCTACGTATTCGAAGACCACCGGCACGTCGCGCAGCGCAACATTGATCACGTCGACGTTTGCGGCAGGTCGTGTTTCAGCAGCAGGTTTATTGTCATGACATGCAACGACGCTTACCAGCAATCCCAGCGACAGGCACAAGCTGGCTACCCGAAATCCGTGAGTCATGCTGTTCTCCGTTGTTATCGACGATCTGCGCTGGACCGACGAACCCCAAATCAGGCGCGCGCGGGCGATCGAATCGAACCAAATCGCCAAACTGACTTTGGTGCTCGAGCGAATACTACTGTTTTTCGGGAGAGCGCAGGATCAGGACGGCCAAAAAGTCGCACTCGATGAAAAGGCCGGCACTCGCGGAGCAATAGTGTCCGGATTCATTTCGAAATCCGAAATGACGGAATCGTTCGCTAACGTTCGCGTGAAAATGCGCAACGCTTGCGTAGGGACAAAGAGAGAGTGCGGAAAGCGGAGATTGCGGACGCACGGAACGTGCGTCGCGTGGTGGGCGGGCGGGAGAACATCAAGGCCTGTCGCAGCCGTCGCAGCGGCGGTTGCGACACGCGCTGCGAATCAGGCGGCGCGATCGAGCCGGCGCACCGAGCCGAACTCCGCACACGAAAGCGTGCGCATCAGCAGCGCCATGGCCTCGGCCACACGGCGGCGATCGAGTTCCACGTGCAGGCAAGCGAGATCGCTGCGGCGATCGATATCGATTGTATGCACGCCGAGCGCGCTGCCAACCAGACCATGCAGCGTGCAGCGAGCGAGTTGCGCTTCACGCGTGGGCACGCGCACGACCAGTTGCACTGTCGTGCGATGGGTTGCCGGGTGAAGGGGCTTGCCCGGATTGTGCAGCGAGAGAACGGGCCGCGGCGCGGCGGCGGAGCGGGAACCGCGGGAATTCGGGCCCTGCGAGACGATAGACGGCATACGTGTTGTGCGCACGCCGTCGTTCGGGGCGGCGCGCTCGAGTTGAACACGAACCGATTCTAGGCAGCGCCGCGTAAAAGTCGGGTAAACAAACACTGCGCCGCCACTAAAAGTGCGTAGCGGCAGAAGAGAGAAGCGTTAATCGAGCGGACGACCCGCCGGCTCGCGAATGAGCGGCAGCGCGAGCAGCGAGACCGCGCCGCAGCCGATCAGATACCAGGCGGGCGCGAGCGGATTGTCGAGCAGCTTGATGAGCCAGGTCGCGAAGAACTGCGCGAAGCCGCCGAAGATCGAAACGCCCACGCAATACACCACCGACATGCCCGTCACGCGAATCGACTGAGGAAAGAGTTCGGGCAGCATCACGATATTGGGGACCGCCGTGAACGCGACGATCGCGCCCAGCACGGCCACGACCGCGAGCACGGTTGGGATGGTCGGCATGGCGTGAATGGCCATGAAGGCCGGATAGATCACCGCGATCAGCAGCACGCGCGAAACACCCATCACCCACTTGCGGCCCAGGCGGTCGGAGAGCGAGCCGGCGAACGGCGAGCAGACTGCCGTGACGAGCGCCGCGACGAGGGCCGCGCTCATGCCGACCGACATCGGCAGGCCGAGAATCTTGATCGCATAGGTCGACATGTAAAACAGCACGATGTAGTTCGCCGCCGTGCCGCCGATGGTCGTGACGACACCGGCCACGAGCGCCGTGCGATGACGCCCGAAAATCTCGCGCAGCGGCCGCGCCACGTCGGCCACGGGTTCGGCGTCTTCGGCTTCGACGGGGTTCGCGAGCGTTTCGTCGAGATGACGGCGGATGTACACGCCCACCGGCACGACGAGCATGCCGATCACGAACGGCACGCGCCAGCCCCAGCTTTCGAGCGCGGCCTGCGAGAGCATGGTGGACAGCGCCACGCCGATGAGCGCGCCGCACACCGTGTTCAGGCCCTGGCTCACGAATTGCCAGCTGCCGTAAAAACCGCGCGAACGGTCGTCGGCGTATTCGAGCAGGAGCGATGTCGAGGCGCCCACTTCGCCGCCCACCGCGAAGCCTTGCACGAGACGCGCGAGCAGGATCAGTGCGGGCGCCGCGAGCCCGATCTGCGCATAAGTGGGCGCGAACGCGATGAGCGCCGAGCCGAGCGCCATGAGCCAGAGCGTGAGCGTCATGGCGGCCTTGCGGCCGACGCGGTCCGCAAACGCACCGATCACGATGCCGCCGATCGGACGCACGACGAAACCCACGCCAAAGCTGCCCACGGCGAGCATCAACTGGTTCAGCGAGCCGTGCACCGGGAAGTACAGCGAGCCGATGATCGACGCAAAGAAGCTGTAGACCGTGAAGTCGAAGAACTCGAGCCCGTTGCCGAGCGTGATCGCGAAGATGGCCTTCGCGCGCGAGCGGCGCGTGGAAGCCGGGGCGGCAGCGGCCGGCGCCTGAATCGACGTGGCGTTCATCGGGTGTCTCCTCGTGTGTCTCGTGTCTCGTATCGTGGTGCGTCTACCCGCCGGCTTTGAGCTTCAGCCGCGCAGGAAGCGTTCGGCGAGCTGCACCCAGTATGCCGCGCCGGTGGCGAGGCAATCGTCGTTGAAGTCGTAGCCGGGGTTGTGCACCATGCAGCCGCCCTCCCCGTCGCCGTTGCCGATGATGAAATAGCTGCCCGCGCAGCGCTCGAGCAGGAACGAGAAGTCCTCGCTGCCGGTGAGCGGCGCCATGTCGCGGATGAGGCCGTCTTCGCCGAGCCAGTCGCGCGCCACATCCTGCGCGAACGCCGTCATCGCCGCGTCGTTCACGAGCACCGGGTAGCGGCGCTGATAGTCGATGCGCGCCGTCGCGCCGTAGGCGCTTGCCTGCGCATGCACGAGCGCCGTGATGCGCTCCTGCAGCAAGTCACGCACTTCGAGGCGCAGCGCGCGCACCGAGAGGCGCATCTGCGCGGTTTGCGGAATCACGTTGGGCGCATCGCCCGAATGGATCGCGCCCACGGTGACGATCGCCATGTCGAGCGGCGGCACGTTGCGCGACACGATGGTCTGCAGCGCGAGCACGACGTTGGCGCACACCACCACCGGGTCGATCGCCTTATGCGGCACCGCGCCATGACCGCCACGCCCGTCGATGTCGATGATGACCGTGTCCGATGAAGCCATGAACGGCCCCGCGCGAAAGCCAAGTTTGCCGGTCGGAAAGCCCGGCATGTTGTGCATGGCGAACACGGCGTCGCAGGGAAAGCGTTCGAGAAGGCCTTCGTCGAGCATGCGCTTCGCGCCGCCCAGGCCTTCTTCGGCGGGCTGGAAAATGAGGTGCAGCGTGCCGCTGAAGTTGCGCGACTGCGCGAGATGTTTCGCCGCTGCGAGCAGCATGGCCGTGTGACCGTCGTGGCCGCACGCGTGCATTTTGCCCGGAATGCGGCTCGCGTAATCGAGGCCGGTGTTTTCGTGGATGGGGAGCGCGTCCATGTCGGCGCGCAGACCGAGGCGCTGAGTGCCTTCGCCCACCTTGAGCGTGCCCACGACACCGGTGCCGCCCAGCCCGCGGTGCACCTCGTAGCCCCACTCGGTGAGGCGCTGCGCGACGAGGTCGCTCGTGACGAATTCTTCGAAGCCCAGTTCGGGATGCGCGTGGATCTCGTGGCGCAGCGCGATCATCTCCTCTTCGATCGCGGCGATTGCGGCCGGGATAGCCATCGTGTTCATACGAATTCCCTCCAGGGCGTGCATGAGTGTGAATTCGCTTGAGAATAATGACGTCTCCTTTTGGCCGACAGCCCTAAAATAGTTGGCCCGCCAACCAGAAGTGCGCACTCGGGTTATCCCTATGAAGTTTCATCAGTTCCGCGCGCTCGTCGCCATGGCCGATACCGGCAGCATTCGTGCGGCCGCGCGTGCGCTTGGCATCTCGCCGGCGGCGGCAACGAAAGCGGTACGCGAGCTCGAAGCCGAGCAGCAAATCGCGCTCGTCACGCGCAATGCGAACGGCATCGCCTTCACGGAGGCGGGACAGGCGCTGCTCGTTCATGCGCGGCTGGTCGTGCACCAGATGTCGCGCGCCCAGGACGAACTCGATGCGCGGCGCGGGCGCGGCGGCGGCAAGCTCGCGATCGGGGTGACGCCGTGGCTCGCCCTGTCCTTTTTGCCCGACGCCGTCACGCTGTTTCGCGAGCGCATGCCCGGCATGCAGCTTGAGTTCTACGAGGGCCTGCTCAATATCGTGATGCCGCGGCTGCGCGACGGGTCGCTCGACTTTTCGCTAGGCAAGCCCGGGCCCGCTTCGCTGCATGCGGAATTCACGCAGACGCCGATCTTCGCCACGGAGTCGGCCGTGGTGGTACGCAAGGACCATCCGCTCTCGCATGCGCAATCGCTGAAAGAACTTCAGGATTGCGAATGGTTGCTCAACTGGGACCCGGCCAGCAAGGAGATGATCGCCGACGATGTTTTCCTGCGTCACGGTCTCCCGATGCCGAACAACGTGCATTTGGCGCACTCGTTCGTGGTGGCGATGGGGCTTATCATGAACACGGATATGGTGAGTATTTTTCCGTGGCCGTTGGTGGAAACGCGGTTTGCGCGCGACAATTTGCGTGCGCTCGCGCTTCAGGAGGAAGTGGATCGCACGGTGGTGAGCGTGGTTGCCCGGCGTGGTGTGCCGCTTTCTGCTGCGGCTGAGTGCTTTCTGGAGTGCCTCAAGGAGGCGATTCATGCTGGTGAGGCTTCTGCTAATCCTGAGCGTAGGCGGCTTTATCACTCGCTTGAGTTGCTGATTTGATTGGCCGCTTTTTTTGTCTTTGTTCTTGGCTGCTTTGGCCTTTTCCTGTTTTCGTGGCGGTGTGCATGCGTTGCCCCTGTGCGGGGCGGCACCTACTTTCTTTGCGGCGGCAAAGAA
>NZ_JBMIQH010000059.1:0-21597 GCF_056155635.1 Paraburkholderia sp. BR10141
TTATATGGTTGCCGCGGATGCTCGAACAGCCATAACGTTCGCGTTGTCTGCCGGCCACGCAGGCGACGCGCCGCAGGGACGCGAATTGCTAAAGAGCCTCGGGCCGGCCAATTGACCGCTGCACCTGTTGATGGATAAAGCGTACGAAGGCGGCGAAAGCAGGCAACTGGACTCGATTTGGGCTTCATCCCCGTTTGCGTGTGCATCTAACGCGGGCATCACCCATTCGCGTACCCGCTGCAAGACCGCAGGATCAGACCAGTCTGCCTTGGCCACAAAGTGGTGGAGTGACAGGTGCGTCGCACTCGCCTGAAGTGGGTCAATGTGCGCGGCCATCGGCTCGACGCTCTTGCGCGACAGCGGCAACGCCAAGCCCGAACAGCAACCCTTGAGGCCGGCATGATGATCGGCGTGCCCCTAATGCCTGCCCCAGATAATTCAGATACGTGTCAAATTCATCGATATCTTCTCCCATCGCGAATTCCGGAGTGTGTATTACCAAGTATCTCGTTGACGCAAAGGGATTTTATGACCCAGTAAGATTAGCGAAATGAGACGAGTTTCTGGCCTGCGGGCCGGCTCATCAGAAGGCGAAGGACGGATTTTGGAGATCTGGTACAAATTTCAATTCGAGCGAGAAACGGCGTATTCGCCGCCACTTCATCGAGTTGACAGGACTGCCTTCCAAATAGCGGGAACACTGATATCTTTGAGGCGCAGGTTCGTGAGATCGAATTCGGCGGCGGTCCGCGCCGGCCACGGCTCGGATGCGGCAAGATAAATTGCTCGAACTTCTCAACGGTCAATATCGTGCGAATCGCCTGTCGGCAATGGTTAGCAGCCGTTCTCGTGTCCCCAAAGCCTTGCCTTTAACCCGTCCGCCCTCGCCAACCCCGCGAACCTTTCCCGACGGGGCACGCAGACAAATTCCGCCCCTTCGGAAAAACCCGCAATCAGCTGCAACTTTCGATGTTGCTGTTCTTGTCGCAATTGGATTTCCCCACTGGATTTGGCGAGCCATCGCAATACATGTCGTTCGCGAACTCATTTGCGATGCGAATCAGTGTTATCCAAACAATCGATTTTGTAGCTTGAGGTGAGATGCCTCATAGTCGCTTACTACGACTCGCGGCACAGCTGCCGACTATCCGCACCGGAAAGGGAAACTTTCCTGACGTGCCCCGATGCAAGCGACGCTATCGGAGCGAATATTCATGTGAACGTCAAAATAAATTTTCTGCGCGAGCGGATACGAACAACCATTGGAACCGTGGCAATGACTGTATCGATCGTGATAGTGGGTGCCGGCTTTTGCGGGACGATGACCGCCACATGGCTACTATCGGATCAAACCGCAAAGCCCCTGTCGATCGCACTGGTCGATGCCAGCTATAGCGTTTCGCGCGGCATTGCTTATCGGTCGGACGAGGAAGGCTGGCTCCTGAACGCCCCCGCACGGGCCCTCAGTGTTGAGCGGGACAACGGGAACGGCTTTGTCGATTATTGCCGACTGCGGGGCCGGCCTGCGGAACCCGATGATTTCCTGCCACGCGCCTGGTACGGTGACTATCTTGCACATCGGCTAAAACAGGCAGTAGGAAAGTCGGGGAAGCATCAGTTTTCTCAACACGACGGATACGCCGTTGCGCTGGCGCCCGAAGAGGATGGCCGAACGAAGGTTTACTTGCACACGGGTGTGGAGATTTCTGCCGATCACGTCGTCCTTGCGACGGGCCACAGCTATGGCCGCCCCTCCATCACTGTAGCAGCGACCGGTGGCGCTTCACTCGATCAACGTTTCCTCGCGAATCCCTGGGACGCAGTTAAACTGCGGGCCGTGCCGGATGACAGCCAGTTCTTCATGTACGGGTCTGGTCTGACGGCACTCGACGTTGTTTACGCGCTGCATCGGCGCAGCGAAAAGTTGTGCTTCACTCTTATGTCCCGCCGTGGTTTGTTGCCCCAACACCACTGCCGGTCACTGCCGAAACTTCAGCTACAAGCGCGGCGGGCGCTTCTCGATCAACTGACTGCTGGCCCTAGGCACTGCCTCACCGCCGTACGCAAAGTCATTGCTGAACATCGCGCGAGAGGCGGTGACTGGCGCGAGGTGATCGATAGCCTGCGTCCTGCAGTACCGCAGATCTGGTCAAACTGGTCTGAGGCCGACCGGCGCGCTTTCGTGCGTCATATTGCGCCTTACTGGGAAACACATCGTCACCGACAGCCACCTTCCACGGCAGCGCTCGTCGCGTCACTCAGGATGAGTGGCCGCCTCTCGCTTATGAGTGGGCGAATCGAGACAATCAGCGCACATGGCGACGGGCTGCTGCTGGCTATTCGCCCACGCGCAGCAACGGGCTCGCGCGTTGTGCGCGCATCGTATTTCGTCAATTGCACGGGTGCCGGGATGGCTCCCGCTCATTCAGCTGCGGCGTCAGATACAGTACCGCATGCAGATCGCCTACATCGGCCTATAGCACACGGGTGCGATTCTCTTTTTGATCAGTTACGGCGCGACGGGATTGCAAAATTTGACTGGGCGGGGTTGTGTGTTGATGAGTCTTACCGCGTAGTCCGAGTCAATGGCTGCACGAATCCGTCGCTCTTTTATATTGGCCCCGCGCTTAGAAGACGCTTTTGGGAGGCGACGGCGGTGCCCGAATTGCTAATGCATATCGAGAGGATGACGGAGATCATGAGGCGGCAGTTTTCTGCACGTTAAACGCGAGCGCGTGGCCATGACAGGGTCATGGATGCAAGCGCACGCTCTGGTTCTGGCTCCAATATCGACGCCTGCCTTGTGATGTAAGCAACCGGTGAAGTCACCTTGCCCGGCGCGCGCGGAATCTATAGAGCGCTGGCGGAAGGTTCCCATCGGTGAGGCAGCAAGTCGTCGATGTCAGTCGCGAGATATGTGGGCAGGCGCGCGAGCACATCCTGCAGATAGGCGAGCGGATCGTGCCTGTTCAGTTGTCCCGAACGGATCAGGCTCATGATGGCAGAGGCCCGTTCCCCGGCGCGAAGTGAGCCCCGCAAACAACGAGTTTTTTCTCGCGGGGCCTAGGTGTCGATGGCGGTCAGTGTCCGCCCTTTTCAGGCGTCGTCGTATATCGACGTCGCGACAAAGGGCGAACAATCCAGATACTGCAAGCGCTAAGTGCGCTGTGAGCGGTATGACGACGATGCAGGTCGCGGCGTAGGGGGGCGTAGGGCGATTTGGAGACACGCCCCGCGTCGCGTCGTGGCAGCGGCATGGAAGAAAGGCGGTATGCGGTCCATTAAACTTGCGGTAACCCATGATTTTTTGAGAGTTCAAAGCCGAGTTGTATATCGATGAGTCTTCGCAAACCTCCCCAGATCGCGGTGTTTCCGGGCGGCGGGGCACTGGCTCGATCCATATCCGCCAAGCTGGGCAAGTTTGAGGAGATATCGTGTAAGAGGCGTAGCGTTCGAAGCTTCGCGTAGCTTCAAAGTGCCCGCGCACGATATCCTGCTCACAAGCTTCCGGATTTGAAAGAAATCGGTAAGCCGCCTTCGTATTGCGCCTTTGGTATCGGAGTTGTAATAGGACTGGATGCAGAGAAATTCCCGGATTGCCGCATAGTGACGAAACAAGACGGGCGACCTTGCCCTGTTGTAGCCGAATGCGGCCTCGGCGCCTATGTTCGCGCTCGCCCGGATGTGCTCGATGACAGCGGGGGGAATGGCGTCAACGAAGGGAAAGTAGTGCATCTGCTGAAAGGCCTTCAGCAAAACCAGCAGGCCCAGTCTCGAGGACTGGCCACGCGCGTTGCGGCGCACCCACTCGAGCTCTTCGACGTCCGGCGAATAGAACGCTTGCAATTCCTCCGGTGAAAAAACCTTGGGAAACCTCGGATACGCGGTACTTTCGATGGTCGCCATGCCGAATTCCGGATCTCGAATGGGCTGGCCAGTGTAGCGCAAAAAATCCGGCAAAGCCGTCACACCTGTGCCAGTCTTGAGCAACCAGTTGGCCGCGATAATTTTCGGATTCAGAACGCAGCGAAGGGGCAGAAACATGGGCAAAGCCAGCCAGCAGAAAAAATCGTCGCGTGCCCGCAAACTGGGCGTTGGCGACCTGGATGCATTGCGACGGGGAGCGGTTCAGTCAGGGAACCCGACGCTATCGTTCTCGATCGGAATGAACTGCCGCCGGAGCAGAAAATCTCCTGGCGCTCTCGCGCAAATGCTTCAGGATGAGGTATCCGATCATCCAACACTGGAGGAATATCAGAGCGCGCTAACGGCGATTGCGGCGGCGTGGAATACCAGCCTCCCGCCCGAGAGAGCGTGCTGAAGCGCTACGCGATCAGATCTTTGATAAAAGTGTTCCACCCGAAATACGGCGCGAGATAATACAGGGCATCGAGCGCCTGGTTGGGAAAATCTGACCCGCTTTCCCCGTGACCGCCGCCGTATCGTTTCGTGGAAGGCAAGGCTCGAAGGTGATGTACTCCGGGTCGTTGCCGCAGCGTCCGACGGTCCCCGGCACGACACTCTTGAGTGATGTCATACGGGGTTTGGCGCGAACGATGTCCGCGTAAGAAATCGCACATTCAGACCAGTCGGCCAAGGACTCGGCCGTCCCGCGCTGGCTGACCACGTTGACCTATCTGCATCTCGACGACGCAAGCGGACGCGATAGCTCAGGGAAGCATCCGCAGCCCGATTTCCTTACTCCACCAAGGCATAAAGATCCGCCACCTCATAACTTCTACACTTATGATCGCTATTCGGCTGAATCGTGGTCAGGGGCCTTCACGATATGCGGAAGGCCATTGCGAGTGGCCGCATTCGCGCTGAACGCCATTGAGGGCATGCGCCGGGTTATCTTCGTCATTTTTTCTCGAATCCTTTGCCCGCAATATCGTCGGCTCAAACTCCTGCCGCCGTTCGCCAATCCGGTTTTATGCGCTTGCTCGCTATCTCTCTGCGGTGCTTCGAGGATAGCCGAGGGGTGGAAACTACAGGGCTTTGGCATTCCATGCCTTAACGCCTCGAAAACATGGATTTGCCATACCCATCAACGACATTGACTCTCGCATAAATTTTATTTGTTATGGTTAACGCTATTACGGTATAAACTATGTGCTCGATTTCAGGCGATCACGCAATCGAAGTTCTAAAAAGATGGAATTAGACATCATCTAAACTGCAATGGCTTGCATTTTAATTTTCGTTAAATGCATTGCCAGATGCTCAGATAATTTAGCCCACTGCCATTGCAAAATGGAGGAATAAAGCCGACGATGAGAAATCTCTTTCTTGTTACCCTTGCGCTCAGCGCATCGTATTGCGCTGCTGCTGAAACATACGAAAGCTGCCCGACGCCCGCCGTCATCAAAATTGCGCGGAACGTGTACACTGCAACAACCAGCGATAACGAGGGGGAATGGACGGGTTTTGCGAGAGGACCGGACGACGGCAATATCAAGGAATTCACCTCAGCCACGTTTGATCCACCGCAGCTTGATAATGACGGTGTTGTGCAATCGGCGTCAGTCCAGTGCTCCTACGAACTTGCCAAAGGCGGACATGTGAATCTACGGTACATGCCTAGGTCTCCGCTACCAAGTCTAAGGGTAGATCAAGGCTTATGGCGCCGGAAATCTGGCCTTCGCGACCTTGACTACTATGAATGCACTCAGCCGACCGCGTTGCGTTGTAGGTTCGTTGTCGTTCGACGGTCCTGAACAAGCTGAGCGTCCGGCAGCGGCGGCTTCCCGGTGGGAGCCGTCTTGGTGCAATTTCAAGGACATTGACCTGTCGCCTCGCGAATCCTAGCGAGATTCACACGAGGTCAACGGTACGTTTAGCGGAGAAGAATCTGCTCCGGCATCCGCTGCGAGAACAGGTCAATGTGAAGCACCAACTGGTGGATCTGGCTGGAACCGACCTTCTGCTTGGTTTTCGCGTCCCAAAGGCCTTTGGTTGCACGGCAGCATCCGGACAGCAGCGCAACCAGCAGCAGCGTCAGACACGACACGGACCATTCCCGCACGAAGGTATCCGCGCATTGCGCGAATCGCGCCACCGCCGCTGCGCCCCGCTGGAGTTCGCGCAGGATCACGCCCACATCTCCTACCGGTGCGCGAGGCACTTTCCTCCTCCATCGATCCCAGCCGATGGCCAGCGCCGCGTCAGCCAGGACAGGCCACAGCGCCCCGGGCGCGAGCGCGTCGGGCAGCGTGCCAACCGGGATGTGCAGATACAGCACTCATAGCCCGATCAGCGAGGCCAGCACCATGGCGAACCACGTGAGCGGTGCGGGGACGCGGGCATGGGCATCCGTCGATCAGCCCCTTCGTGCCGATCAACGCCAGAATGCCCAGAATCGCGACGATACCGAGCGGCCGGTTGAACACCAGCAGCGCTGAGCACCACGCCGATCAGGCCCAGCGGCATCACCGCAACCTCCATGGCCAGACGCCGGAAGCACACCAGCAGCACCATCATGCTCGTGAACATCAGCACGATCATGACCGGCACCACCGCAAAGACCGACGTCCGGGAGATCGCGCTTTCCTCGAATAGGCCGCTGGTTTCGACCCGGTAGCCGCCCGGCAGCTTCGCCTTGAACGCGTCGATCTTCGGTGCCACCGTCGCGACGACTTCGTCGGACACGCCGACCAACATAATTTATATGAACGCCCCCGATGCGCCAGTTTTTCTTGCGTGTTGATTCGACACGTTTCGCAACGAGAACCCGATCGACATCGCGGCCAGCCTCATTCGCTGCGGGCCCCGATGAAATCCGCTGACTCGCCCCTCATTTGTCGCACGAGCTCAACGCTCGAATTATGCTTCAAGTTCAGCGAGTCACGGTCCGACCAGTCTTGTCATCACGCTCGGTTGCCAACGCAACCTTTCGACGTCATTCGTCCAAGCTTTACTCTGTTGCTCGATCTATCAAGCTGACTTCGCTAGAAGTCAGAGGCCCCGTAGCTTGGATAGCAGGGTGGCGGGAAACCAAACCTCTGAAGCCTATCGACAGGCATTTCCTAGGGGAATGCGCGAGTCATCGGGCCGTAACAAAAGTGAACGTAGATGTGGCCTCGAAAATGAAAAGCTCCGAGGGCCGAGCCCGCAACCGTGAGGGTGAAGGCAGCATGGGTAGCGGAATTCTGACCGATACGGCTATTCCACTTCGGCGGGGTGGAAGCGACGGCACGAAGACAAGGACATGCTGAGCAACTGGAGAAGCCCTCCTCGCCCCGGCGCGAAATCGCCGGAGCAAGGTAGGTTCTATAACCGGCGACCCGGGAAGTGGACCGAAGGCGAGAGGGTGGCGGATGGGCCCGTAGTAGCCGTGAAGCCGGGTAACGCTGGTGGAGCGAAGGGGCCCTGCTGTTTGTAACTTCCTCGACAACATGGGAGGCAAGGACGAGATGACAAAGGCCAGTGTCGAACAAATGCGACACCGTTCCACCGTGCCGCCAGTTTGCTTTGTATTTCACTGATTATCGAAGGTCTTCACCTCACTACAGTCAGTTAATCTCACCGGTCGCTGGAACCTCGCTTTCGCTCAGCGGACACTGATCATACCCACTCGCATTCACTGATGGCATAAAAATTGCCTCAAGGTAAGCCGACGACGTAACCGATACACCTATACATAGTCAAGGCCAAACATCCATGCAAAAAATTGTCACCATCTTTCTGCTTCTAATTTCCTACTGCACGTTGCTATCGGCTGCTGACAACCAGGGGAACGGAACCATACCCCCCCCTTTTCCTCTTACCCCCTCAGACTTTCAGCGGGCTCTCACAGTTCGTTATCAATACTCGGATAAAATTGTCAATTTCGTCGATACCCCCCCTTTCTGGCTTTCGCCCGAGACCCTTGCCTACCGACGGACGACACATGGTGAGCGCCAGTTCATTAAACTCAATATCAAAACTGGGAAGAAGCAACCAGCTTTCGATCATGGCCGCCTTGCCGAAGCATTAAATAAGGCGGCCTCCTCGAATTTCCGAGGCAATTCGCTGCCCTTTGACCGCTTCGAAATCGGACAAGACGGCAACCAGTTGCTGTTCTCCATTGGTTCCGTTCAGTGGAGTTGTGATCTTTCAAGCTACATCTGCACTAGGATCTCTCAGGGCGAAATCTTGCCATTTCATAACGACTTCACGCCAACGGCTGCAAGCGATAGTCGAATCACAATCGATTCACCGGACGGCAAGTGGAAAGCATATATCAAAAACTCCAACGTCTTTCTAATGAGTAAGGACGGATCCGTAAATGTACCGTTAAGTTGGGACGGGACAGAAGCGAACAATTACGTCTTCTCATCCCTAAAGTGGTCCCCTGACTCCAATCACCTCGCAGGTTACCGTGTCGCCCTCGGCCAACCGCGTCAAATCGTGCTTGTCAATTCCTCAGCAACAAACCATCAAGCCAGGTATGAGCCAATAGAGTATGCCAAAGCGGGAGATATTCTTCCGCGACCGCAACCGGTACTATTCGACATAGTCAACAAGCGCATGATCAATATCGACAATGCTTTGTTCCCGAATCCTTTTGACCTTTCCAAAATTAATTGGCGGAAGGATGGGGAAGGCTTTACATTTGAGTACAACCAACGCGGCCATCAGCTCTACCGAGTAATCGAGGTGGAGGCCGCCACCGGCCGTACGCGCTCTTTGATCGATGAGGTCAGCTCCACGTTCGTCGATTATACAGATTTAAGAAATAACCAAATAGATTCCGGAAAATACTTTCGCTACAATGTTAATGATGGAGAGGAAATTATCTGGGCATCCGAACGCGATGGATTTGAACATCTGTACCTCTTTAATGGCCGTACCGGTGTTTTAGAAAACCAAATCACCAAAGGTGACTGGATTGTCCGCGCGGTGGACCACATCGATCCAGTCAGAAGGGAAATTTGGTTTGAAGCAAGCGGAATGAATGTCGGCGAGGACCCTTATTTCGTTCATGCCTACCGAATTGGCTTCGACGGAAAGGGGCTGACATCACTTACGCCAGAACCGGCCAATCATCACATCGAGTTTTCTCCTGACGGTAGCTTCTACGTCGACCTCTGGTCGCGTATCGACCTTCCCCCACGCATGGCGCTTTTCCGGTCTAGCGACAACGCTAAACTGATGCAGATCGAGAGCACCGACATCTCCCAACTCGAATCTAATGGATGGAGAGCACCAATCAATTTTGTTGCCAAAGGGCGCGATGGTAAGACCGATATTTGGGGAATCATTCATCTACCAAATAGATTCGATCCACATCTGAAGTATCCTGTGGTGGAGGATATATATGCCGGCCCGCAAGGCTCTCGCGTCCCAAAGTCATTCACAACCACAACAGAGCCCCTTACTCAGTTGGGTTTTATCGTTGTGCAAATCGACGGAATGGGCACTAACAACCGTTCACGCCTTTTTCATGACGTCGCGTGGAAGAATCTGAAAGATGCAGGCCTTCCCGATCGCATTCTGTGGCATAAGGCGGCTGCCTCTCTATATCCCTGGTACGACATCTCGAATTTAGGAATCTTCGGTACATCAGCTGGCGGCCAGAACGCCATTGATGCACTGCTATTCCATTCTGACTTCTATAAGGTTGCGGTAGCCAACAGTGGTTGCTATGACAACCGTATGGACAAGATATGGTGGAACGAACAGTGGATGGGCTGGCCCGTCGGCATTGAATACTCACAGTCCTCTGCCATCGACAATGCCGACAATCTACACGGCAAACTTATGCTTGTTGTGGGCGAAATGGACCACAATGTCGATCCGGCCTCCACCTTTGCGCTCGCCGACAGTCTCATTAAGGCGGGAAAGGAATTCGAAATGGTCTATGTGCCTGGTGCTGATCATGGAGCCCCCGGTATCTTCACCGAGCGCAAGCTCATGGATTTCTTCGTTCGCAATATTTTCGGGCAAGATCCGCCTAATTGGAACGCCACATCGACGCGTTTTCCGTCGAGTTGATGACCCTTTATACTGATCGCCGTGGCATTGAGTTCGTAGGATTTTTGTATGGTCACATTCAATCGCTTACGTTGGGCTTAGGACTGCTATTGCTTGCCTTCGTTGAACGCAAGCCCGCAAGATTCGTGTGGGAGACCGGCGCAGTGTCATCGCCGGTCGCTGAGCGTCGCCGTCGTTCAGGCGCCACGCCGAAAGCAGTGGGGTCAATGCCTTTGCGCGTTGGCGATCGTACTCGCTCTGGCGCTTGAAAAATTTCTCGCCTCAGCGGTCTTGGACCTGAGGATTGAAAGTGGCACGGCCATTGGGATGCCAACGAGATCATTCGCTTGTAGGGGTTATAAGCTGGAACCGCCGATTTTTTCGAAATTCTTCGGGTTCAATAGGTTAGCGGCTATTTTCGGGCGGCAAAGGCCTGATCCATATCCCTCGCACGCTGGATTTCGTCGCCATGCAGGTACATCGATGTCGTCGCGATCGATGCATGGCGCAGGTTGTCGCGCACGCTGGCCAGTTTGGCCCCGCTAGCGAGCGCGTGGCTCGCGTGACTGTGGCGCATCCAGTGCGGATTCGCGCGGCGCAATTTTTCGGCAGCTACCGGATGATCGGCCTCGATCACGTCGGCTGCCTGTGCGAAGAAGCGGCGCATGACGCGCCCCAGACGCGAACCCGCGATACCCGCGTCGCCGTCTTCGCCCAGACTCGCGACCAGTGATGTCTTCGGGTTCCAACGTTGTGGCGTGACAGCAGGCGTCGCTGTGCAAGGTACTGATCGAGCGCAGTACGCGCGAGCGGCGGCAGTGCCACCTTGCCGGGCTTGCTGCCCTTGCCGACCAGATGCAGCCAGTGATCACCGTGCCCGTCCACGCGGATGCTGCCGAGCTCGGCGCCGACCAGTTCGCTCGCGCGCAGACCCGTCGCGTAGCCGAAGTCAAGCAGGACGCGCAGCCGCTGCGCCGCTGGCTCCGACCAGCCATAGGACGTAAGCGGTGATTTCAGCACACCGAATAAAGAATCGTTTGCGACAGACGAGCAAGCGCAGCCGTACCGCGATGGTCGGGGTCAACCGGCGATATCCGCGTCGAGGTGATGAGCCTGCGCGTGAGCCAGCATGCCGACGCGCATTCAGTTCGTCAGCCGGTCTCTTCCTTTTCCTTTTGTTGCCGGGCGTAATTGAACGTAAGCGCCTCACGCCGGCCGTTCGCGATGGTTGCGCGCGCGTGGCATGCTGTTGATAGCGCGTTGATTGAGAGCTCGTGGGTAGCTTACAGGAGACGTTGCGGAGATCAGGTTGTCGCTGACGACGGAGCGGATTTCGTAGGCAACTTGCCGGTCACGTTCCAGGGCAGCAGTTCGTCGATGCGACTGATTTTGTGATCAGCGATGTGAGTCAGGACGTATTCGAGATATGCACGCGGGTTGATGTCGTTCAGCTTGCATGTGCCGATGAGGCCGTACATTGCAGCGGCCCGTTCACCGCCACTGTCGGACCCCGCAAAGAGGAAGTTCTTCCTTCTACGCAGAATTGTGCGTAGAAGGAATAATGCACAGCCGCAAATTACGCCGAGCCGTTCGTTGCCGATCGATGCTGTGCGAGTCGCCGGGCCGGTTCCCGAGGATTATCGGTCCGGCGATCTACGCATAATTACAGCGACTCCAGGAACTGAAGAAGACGGTCTGGCGGCCGATATCGACGGTTCTTCACGTGCGGCGGTTGAATGTTGTGGAGCGCGCGCTCTTTCATGGTGAGATCGGCTTCCATGTATCCATGTGTAGTCGACGGACTTTCGTGCCCCAGCCACAACGCGATGACGGACAGGTCAACGCCGGATTGAAGTAGATGCATGGCTGTCGCGTGCCTCACCAGGTGCGGAGATACGGATCGTTTGGCGAGTTGTGGGCATTGGCTCTTTGCCCGCGTTACAGCAATTCTCAGCCTGTCAGCGACGTTGGAGCGAGTCATCGCGTTGCCCGACCGGTTCGGAAACAGTCGTTGACTTGGTTCATCCTGGATACGTGGTAACCATCGCTTGATGAGCGTGGCCGTTGAACGCCATAGTGGAACTGTGCGCTGCTTTCGACCTTTGCCAAGAATACGGACAAAGGGTGTCGGGCCCAAGATGACGTCGCCGACACGCAGAGCGAGTATCTCCGATACCCGCGCCCCAGTGTTATACATGGTGGCCAGCAGGACCCTGTCGCGTTGACCGAACCAGGTGTCAGGATCTGGCGCCGCTATTAGCTGCTGGATCTCATCGCGCGACAGAAATCCAACCATAGGTTTCTCGCACCGCTTCATTGGCACCGCAAGTACACGCTGGATAACGTCCATCGATGCAATGTCACGATAGGCGGCATACTTCATGAACGACCGAACCGCCGCAAGTCGAACATTGCGTGTGCGCGCGCAGTTATGCCGATCAACCTCGAGATGTCGTAGAAAGGCCAGCACCGTCGGCGCGTCGATGTCGGCCAGCGTCAGATCAGATGGACACTTGCCGGTGCGCTCAGAAGCAAATCTGAGAAACAGGCGAAACGTATCTCGATAGCTGGAGATGGTCTCCGGGCTGACGGCGCGTTGGTCCATCAATCGTTCGACGAAGAAATCCTGTATGAGCGTGGCGAAACTCGGTGACGGGCGGACTTTACTCATGGCTCACTCCTTCAGCAAAGGACGCGAATTTCTCGCTCACCATTTCCATGAGGTCGGGCACAGCGCTCAGATACCAGTAGGTATCGCTCGGCTTCACGTGCCCCAGATAGGTCGACAGGGCAATCATCCGGTTGTCGACATTCACGCCTTCCTGATGCCATTTCAGAATCCGCCGACAAACGAACGTGTGACGCAGATCCTGAATTCGAGGCGATACGTGGTCGCCTCGAGCGACCCACCCCAGTCGATCACGGAGACGAGCGAACGTCCAGTGAACTGTTCTCGCATCCAACTTTCTGCCGGCAAGACTCACGAAGAATGAATCGCACGGCTCAGCGACGATGACCAGTGTACGGCGGGTTCTGTATCGCTTCAGCGCGAGAGTCACTGTTGGGTGCATCACAATAAGGCGCGACTTTTTGAACTTCGTCTCACGCACAATCAGCGTGCCCTGAGCAAGGTTCACGTCGTCCATGGACAGATTGATAGCTTCTGAGATCCGGAGTCCAGTTGCCGCAATCAGGCCGAACAGAGTTTCGTAGGTGAGCGGTCTGATCGAACCGGTGGGCAACATCGCAGCTGACGCTGAGAGGAGTTCGACGATTTCTTGCTCCGTGTAGATATGCGGCGTGAGCCGACGATGAGCCCGCCCGCACAGATCACGTGGCGGAATAGCAGTGGCTGGAGCGAATTGCTTGAGATACTTCGCGAAGGGGCGGATAACCTCAATCCTGCGCGCCCAAGTAATGGCCCTATCGCTCGGCGTCGAGTGCGCCCAATCAAGGACCAGCCGCTCACTGATTGGTCCGCAATGCCCCGTGGCATCTGCGAAACGAGCGAAGTTCATCAGCGTTTGCCCCGAGATCTTAAGATCGAAACCGAGGGAGCGTCGTTCAGCGAGATACGCCTCCAGCAGCGATACCATTGTGTCTGCTGACTTGACGGTGCGCTTCATGATGTGCTCCCCGGCCAGGGAAGCGCCACGATCTTCAAGCTGTTCTCGTCGATCTTCGTGTAGATCGCGGTGGTGTCGATGCTTTGATGGTGGAGTACGTCGGCGACTTCCTTCAGCGAAGAGCCTGACTCGAGAAGTCGTCGGGCAACGCTGTGCCTCAGTAGATGGGTCCCCGACCGATCAGTCCAGCCGCAACGAACGTACGCAGCATGCACTGCCCGATGAACGCAGCCCGTCGCTATCGGAACATCAGCCGGTGCATAAAGACGGATGAAGACAGCGCGAGATGTCGTCGTCACCTTCCTGGTCAACCGGATGTAGTCTGCGATTGCTTGACCAGTCGGTTCGGGCAGGGGGATGACGTATTCCCGTCGCGATTTGGTACGCTGGATGCGCAGCGTTCCTTCCCGCCAGTTGATATCGTCGAGCTGGATCTGCACGACTTCGGCTGCCCGTAAGCCAAGGTCCGCCAAACAGCGAATCATGGCGTAATCACGCAGGCCGCAAGCCGTATTGTGATCGAAGGCACTCAGGAGCAGCGCGATCTCGGTGTCCGAGAGGGTTTCGGGCAGCGCTGCTAGCCGCCATCCGGCTACGCCCGGAACTGCCGCGATCAGCTCTTGAATGCAATCGCCATACTGCATGGCTCTGAATCGCAAATAGCTGCGTAGCGTTACACCAGCCACATGAGCTGTTCCCGCCCCGCACCCATCAGGGTATCGCGTCACGAACCTGAGAATATCCCGATTCGATATTCGCACCAGCTCAATGTCCTTGCGACCAAAGTAGTGGCCCAGGAAATCGCGAATGATGCGACCACGCTGATATCGCGTGCACTCAGCAAGACCACAGACTTCCTTGAGGTATTCGGTGAAGCGGCACACCTCATGCCGTACAGTGTCTGGCTCTGACCACAAAAACCGAGGAACGGTGCTCACATTGAGCACAACCAGCAGATGTCGAAGTGCTGCACTCACATCTGCCCGACTTCTCGGAGTGGGATCGGGGCACGAGCATCGCGGCAGATGATCGCTAACGAACGTGCAGACAAGTCGATCGTCAATCCGGACTGCGGCTATTCGATGTACATTGAGCCAATGCGCGAAGTGCGCGACGCACCTGACATAGTGGTTGACGGTACTGGCTGCGTAGCCGGTATCAACGAGGTATTTGCAGTAGTCCTCTGCGAAGTCAGCAAGGACGCTGTGCCACAACCATGCCTGTGGTTGTGGTCGTAGTGGAACCAGGGCGATCATGATACTCTCCTGAAAGGGATTGCTACCCGATCAGGAAAACACGCTTTTTTATGCGTAGTTTGTTCCGATACGCGGCGCTCCGCACGGCGAGTCGCACCAATGCTCGTGGCGCTCTGAAGAATGCAAACTCCGCGTAATTTCCCGCTGCGCATTATTCCTTCCCAGGCTCACGCAGCGCAGGGCGTTTTCCGCGAGCGCGTTGCTGATCTCGATGCGACCGTCTTCGCAGTAAAGAACGAGCGCCTGCCATTGATTGAGCGAGTAGCGTATCGCTTTGGTCAGTTCAGATTTAGCCGACAGGGTCGCGACCTTTTCCACCATCCATGCCTTGATGGCCTCGAGCAACGGCAGGCTGCTTTCCTGCCGTATGCGTAAGCGCTCGGCAGCAGGTCTGCCGCGGATGTTGGCCTCGATGCCGTAAAGCTCGCCGATCCGCTCGAGTATGTACCTCGTCGCCTCGGTCGGCGTGCGTACGTGGCACTTCTGCGCCAATCGTTATGACCACTCCGAACGGCTCCAACGTGACCGGCTCCATTTCCCGTGTCTCTGGTGGCTATACCGTGAGCTACAACACAGCGTCGGATATGAGGCTTAAGGACGTTCTGTCTTATCCAACGGACAGCCTCGCCAGGCTGATGGAGCTGCGCCCCGTCAATTTCGCGTGGAAGGTCGATAAGGAGCATAAGCCTGTCAATGGCTTCTTGGCCCAGCAGGTCTACAAGGTCTATCCGGATGCCGTCAAGGTCGGCGGTGCCAATCCGCATACCGACCCGTGGCAGATGGACTACGGGCGGCTAACCCCGCTTCTCGTGGGCGCGATTCAGGATCAGCAGCGCGAAATTAAGGACCAGCAGCGCAAAATTAACGAGCTTACCAATCGCGTCGCCGCTCTTGTGCGCCAATGCGGGGTAGGCAAACCACGTCATCACCTGCACTAAGATCAGGCTACTCGGCGATGCTTGGTTCTCACTAAACGCATCGGGCGGCGCAGCTTCACGCGAACTTCCTGAGATTCATATTTCGCGTCCAGCTAGTGTTCCGTTCCGCTGATTCGCGTACATAGTCTTTGTAGCTTGGCGAGGATCGAATCAGCGGTAGCGGTCCACATGAATGGCTTGCAGTCTTGGTTGTAGTGAGAGACGAATTGATCGATACGTTTAACCAGTTGCCTGACCGAACCAAACGAGCCTCGGCGTACGGCCTTGCCGGTGATCAGCGCGAAGAAACGTTCGACCTGGTTAAGCCACGAACTGTAAGTCGGAATGAAATGCATATGCCACCGGGGACGTGCGGCCAACCACGCTTTGACCTTCGGATGCTTGTGGGCACTGTAGTTGTCCACGATGCAGTGCACGTCAAGGTCGGCCGGCACTGCCTTGTCGATTTCACGCAGAAACGACAGGAACTCCTGATGCCGATGACGCGGCTTGCACGTGGCGAGCACAGCGCCGTTGAGCACGTTCAGGGCAGCAAACAGCGTGGTGGTGCCGTGTCGAACGTAATCGTGCGTGACGCCTTCGACGTACCCGAAACCCATCGGCAGCATGGGTTGCGTACGCTCGAGCGCCTGACACTGGCTCTTCTCGTCGACGCACAAGACCAACGCGTTCTCCGGCGGGCTCAGATACAGGCCGACCACATCGCGCAGTTTCTCGATAAAGAATTGATCTGTAGAGAGCTTGAAGCTTTCGCTGCGATGCGGTTGCAGACCCAGCAGCTTGAAGTAGCGGTGCACACTCGTCGGCGAGATAGCAGTTTCGGCGGCAATCGTGCGTACGCTCCAGTGCGTAGAGCCATCCGCCGGTTTGGTGTGCAGGGTCTTGTGAATCAGCTGAGCCAGCCGCTCATCGTCGATCGTGCGCGGCTTGCCGGGGCGCACTTCGTCATAGAGTCCGTTGATGCGCTGTTCCAGAAACCGGAGGCGCCATTTGCCCACCGTGGCACGCGTGAGTTGCAGGCGTTGCGCGATGGCGCTGTTAGGTTCTCCGTCAGCCGCCGCCAGTATGATGCGCGCCCGCTCGACCAACGCAGCCGAAATCGAGCGAGAACGTGCGATCGACATCAGTTGCGAGCGCTCGTCCTCGCTCAACACCAGTTCCGCTTTCGGTCGCCCCATCGCCATGCTGATGTCTCCTGTTTCGTCGACGTCAACATGCTACGCGAACATAGATCAGTTAACAACGGAACGGGACACTAGCGGCCCGAGTGCATCGAACAGATCAACGGCACAGCTGACGGACTACCTAGCCACAGTATTGGTGGCCGCAAGATCGCGGATGCTCTCATCTGTGATCCGCGATGAATTTTCTCCGATCTTGACTCAATCCAGTTTCCCATCCCTGGCGCGTCGGCAGATGGTGTTGCGGGACACGTTGAGCGCGGCGGCCGATTCATCGACTGGAGAGACGCCCAATCATCCCCCCCGACAAGAAATTCGCTATCATCCTCTGACTGGGTTCATGCGCCGCCCAGACGCTATTGTCAGCAGGCTTAGGTATGCTTCGCGCATGTGTAGAGATACGGGCAAGGGGCTAACGATAGTGCTTTCATTTAGCGATTCTTAGTTCTACATTCGAATTTTCCTGCCGGGGGAAGAAACATGCGATTTAGATCTAACAGTGACCCAACAAGAGCAGACACCGGTCCAGTAAGGCCGCCGTTTCTCTACTTTTATTGCGAGGCGGCAGACTATGCGGACATCGTCCGTGACAGTGCGGTCTGGGTAAGCGGTGGCGTTCCTAACCCTGCCCCAGGCGCCGCACATGGTGCATTCCCTGTCGGCGCCTATGCCTCATCTACACGGCCTGAGGTTGTGGGTTTGGCGACGAATGCATTCATCACCCAGTGGTACGGAAATTATCAGGCCGTTCTGACTCACTATGTCGAGTTTAAGATTGACGACGGATGGAACCCGGAAGGACACAACTATCTGGCGCCGAACACAGCAGCTCAGTTTGGATGGCATTGGGTCAATCCAAACAACAATACGAATATGACACGTGGCGGAAACCAAAGACAAGCCGTAAGCATCCACATTACCGATCACGGGCAAATACCCTAACCGCATATGTTCCATCAAGCTGATGGTGAATGATAGCGGTATTGGCATTCGACGCACGTCCTACTATTAGTAAGATTAGTAAATCACCGAGCTGTGGCCGGTTTTGACGGGCCTCAGGATCCGGCAGCGTGGGCTCATCAATGGCATGAAGGCGGAAGTCATACCTATAAACGAATCTATCGCGTAAGCGGGAGCCGGTGTAGCATGACGCTCGATACACTGGGTCCGCCATGGAGTCGGACTCCACAGAACCAGAACGAGGTCGGGGATGATAGGGATCAGTCTGAGTCGCGGTAGTGCTGCCGCGTGTGTGTTGGCCGTATCTCGGCGCGGCAGTTTCGTGGCACTGTTGGCGCTTGCGAGCACGGTCCACGCTTACCAGGCGTCCACCCCCGATGAGTCCCAACTGCAGGAGCACGGCCACTATGTAAACCACGATGGGCACGTCGTGCATGCTCCTGCTCACTCCCGAAACGGCGTCGTACCGGTCGGTGCGACTGCAAGATGTGGCGATGGGACATACAGTTTCAGCCAGCACCACTCGGGCACGTGTTCGCGTCACCACGGTGTCGCCGAATGGGAATAACGAAAAACCGGGAGCGAACGATGAAACGCAGAGTGACGGGTGTCGTCGCGATGCTGGCGCTTGGTGCTTGCGCCACGGTTCACGAAAGCTATGCCCCAGATGGGCGGCGTGCTTATATGCTGAACTGCAGCGGCTTCGCCCGCGGCTGGGACAAGTGCTTTGAGGCGGCTGGGGATCTCTGCAAGGCGACCGGTTTCGACGTGATCGACCGAAGCGATGAAGATGCGGCTGCGATGGGTGCGAACCACAGCGGTCTCCTCGGAGCGAAAACAAATGAACGATCGATGGTCATCGCCTGCAAGAAGCCAGCGGCCTAATCCTTGCTGAACGAAAATTACGCGGCCAAGCCGAGTCGCTTGACAGGCGCTTGCCGCAAGCTCGGACGGTGCTGTGATCGCCCAAATTCCTCCCTGAACAGTCTGAAAGGCCTTATGCCGCCGCAGCCAGGTCGCCATGCGGACCACTCGAGAAGGCGCGCGGGATACACGATCGTCGGTCTCGTGGGTGGCAGTGATGTTGCAGCCACAAGCGTCAGCACTTCAGGCGGTACAGTCGGTGGGAGCTTCGTAGCCCCCCCCCGGCGCCACTTGTGAGTTGACGATTTCAGGCACTCCGACGCTGAATAGCTGGGTCGAAGAATACTCAACCCTGCTATGGCGAGAATGGGGGCCCCGAGCCGCTGCGGAGCGGATGGGGGCCTAGACCGACCATCGAAGAATAGACCAACGAAGGCGGCCACTGGAATTTTAACCCGATTAATGCACACCGCGAGCCACCGTGACAGCGGCTAGAATCAGACGACCCGCTGCGCGTTTTTGGCATATTGGCGTTATGGGGTCTGCTTGGCTTTTTGATGCTTCTTCTTTTCGTGGTATATCGCCCTAACCTTCATAAACCATGAGTAGCATATCCCTACTTTCAGCAAGAGGATCTGCCAATTTTCCCAGGTTTCGTTCGAGAATGACGGATGCTGAATTGCCCCATGCGCGAGCATTACCGATACTACCAAGGTTGAGATCGCCGCGAATAGGAGGAGACTACCAAGGATCACGATGAACTCGACCCCTTCGATGTCCGCCCCGTTCGTTCGAAACATGAGGCTGCGAACCGAATCGCGAGTAGAGTCGATGAAGAAAAAGAAGACAACGAAGGCCACGTCGGGCGATCCGCGTAGCTCACGCATCTGGTCAGGCCAGAAGAACAGATATAAGAGGCTAAGGGCGAGAAGCGGGATGCACGTGTAAATCGTTAATACGACGGCAGATAGCCCAGCGCTCAGCCACTGGGTAACCTCTTCACGGACTCTATCCTTATTGAAGCGAATTTTCGGCATAAATCCGGGTTATCGGCTGGATCTATCCCGACTTTAGGCGAAGTGCATTGGAGACGCGGGGCTGCGCCGCGAACTTTTCCAGTTGGCCTGTAGTATCGCGATATAGTGATGGAAAAGTCGTGTCCCAGCATTAGAGCCTCAACAGCTTTCAAGTTATAGAGGTAAGGAGCTAGGGCCACGCGCCAATGCGATTTGCATAAACTCTTTCAAGTCTTCGGGGTTAGCATGGACTGCGTCACTGTATCGGCAACTGAGCTACTGGAAATCTTACGGTCTCTAGGCGCACCGGCCGTCATAACAAAGAACAAGCATCCGGAATCTGAGGGAAATTTTCGAGAGCGACCAGACCATCCGGACCAAATGTTGGACGGGTATTGGCCTAGCAAGCCCACACGCGTCACAGCTGACAACGGCTCTGCCATTCACTTTGTGGAGCGACTCAAGCGCGTCTGGGTGGGGGATTATCTGGGCGCGGAGGAATGGGACGGTCGCGCAGGTATCTATTCGCTGATCCTCGGCGATGCGCAATGTTTTGAAGTTCCTGACCTCGACCTCACCGACGAATGCCAGCGCGAACTGTGCGAGATCCTCAAAAAGCCAGGGGCCGTAACTTATTCCTATTTTGAGCCGAATGTGGCAACCGAAGTGGACGATCGGATGGATTCCGGTCCTGCGTTCCGGCTCGCACAAATCAAGCAGCGACTTCAACAACAAGCATTCAGGAAAGCCGTTTTCCGATTCCTGGGTGCTCGCTGTGTGGTCACCGACTGTACTGCTGAGGTCCTTCTGGAAGCGGCGCATCTCAAAGGAAGACGCTGGGAAAATGGAGACAATTCCGAACGCGACGGAATCCCGTTGCGCGCCGATGTCCATCGAGCATACGACGCGGGACTGGTCTTGATAGGGAGCACAGGCTGAGCAGGGTTGACTCCAGCCTTTTGGAGGAATATGGGCAATACCTCCGGCCGCGGGAGTGACAACTCTGGGCCGTGCATAGCCTGCGCGCCGATCCTAATCCAGCTTTACTACGCCCATGTGCATAGCCCGTATCAGCGCACATTACGACTAGCTTGTCGTGCGAAGGATTAAAGATGACCACGCCTGACGAAGATTTTGACTACCGGATTCGGGTAAATTACGTCCAAGAGTTTAGGGACGCATCGGGCCAGCTTCTTGACGTTTGGAGGACGCCGATATGTCCGATGCTGGCGAATGTCGAAGACGAACTGGCAAGATTCAATGCGAACTATGCACGCCCGAATACCGGAGCGTTAGTGCTCAGTGAGCCCTATCGTATTGCTGAAGATGCCCATATGAGTTTCCCCAATTCGTGTTATGCCGGGGTCTATTTCATGTTTGATAGTATCGGCAGGCTGCTCTACATCGGGCAGTCGGCGGGTCTCGGTTCACACTTCGGCTGGAACGAGAATAGAACAGCAGGCGTAGCGCGGGAGGCAAGATTCCATGAGGTGCATCATATAAGGACGATAGGTCTGTCTCAGGAAAGTGCGTTTGAGGCACCGGCGATCGAGTTGTGGTTTATTCAGCAACTGAATCCGCCGCTCAACAATCTGCACGCGCGAAGCAGAACCGTTATTTCGATATAGGTAGCAGTACAGCGGCTGCTGGACTCTCGGAACTTGCATCTGCTTCCGGGTGACTGCTGCCAAGCAATTCTCTGCGATCGGCGCCGCGAGCGCAGGCGGTTGAAATAGCGGTAGTTGAGTCGTAAGCGATCCATTATCGCCGTCCCTCTGAGTGGTGGACAGGCGCGTTGATTC
>NZ_JBMIQH010000060.1:0-19180 GCF_056155635.1 Paraburkholderia sp. BR10141
CCTCAAGCTTAATCCGCGTCCCTTGAGGTGCGGCAGGTCCATACATGATGTCTAGGTAGGGGTAATCGAATGAAAGATCCTATGAAGCCCGGCCGCCTCGACAACCTGGTCGACGCCTAAAATATGTGCGTCGACCCAGGCCGATAGGAGAGAATCATGCGCGCAGAACCAGCGTACACAACGGTTACAGAGCAAATCGTGCCTGCGGTGTCGCTTGAGCTTGCCGCGGCCAAATGGAAGGTCGCGCTACACGACGGGCAGCGTTGCCGGCCAGCTGTGCATCTGTGACCGAGCGAGACGCTGCGGGGCGGCTGCAGGCCGTGCTGGACCTCATCGAGCGGCACAAGGCCACGTGGATTCTGGCGCCGGATGTGCGTGTCGTCGTCAGCTACGAAGCCGGCCCGGATGCGTTCTGGATCTATCGCACGCTGCGGCCTCGCGGGATCGAGTGTCATGTGATCGATCCCGCGAGCATCCCTGTTGAGCGCCATAAGAGGCGCGCGAAGACCGACAGGCTCGACGCCATCAAGCTGGTGATCAACCTGCGCGCATGGCTGCGTGCCGCCCGCCCCCGCGCTGCCGACCTCGGCTGGCAGCGCGTTCTTCATGTAGCCGGTCGCCGCAGGAACCGCCGGCGTCCTGAAGTCCGGACCGACCGCGCAGCCTGCGAGCGCAAAGGCCAGCACTGTCGCCGCCCCGCATTTCCCGTAGGGGTGGTTGAATGTGTTAGCCATGGTTATGCCTCTTCTGCGGCCGGTTTGTTCGCCAAGCGTTTTTCGACGAAGCGTTCGAGGACCAGGTAATGGGTAGGCAGGATATAGAGCGTGAGCAGCGTCGCGATCCCGAGGCCGCCGATGACGACTGTCGCAAGACCCCGCTGGACGTCGGTGCCCACCCCGGTGGCGAGCGCAGCCGGCAGCATGCCCACCGTCGCGACCGTCGCGGTCATCAGCACGGGCCGGAACTGTTCGAGCGCCCCGGTCGTCACCGTTTCGCGTAGTGGCAGGCCTTGCCCGCGCAACCGGTTGATGTTCGACACCATGATGATCCCGTTCTGCACCGCGACCCCGAACAGTGCGATGAACCCCACAGCGGTCGCGTTATTCAGCGTCTCGCCGCGGATGTTCAGTGCGACGAGGCCACCGAGCGTCGCGAGCGGCACGACGCCGAGCACCAGCAGCGCCTGGCGCGAATTGCCGAAGTTCGCGATCAACAGCGTGAGCATCATGCCCATCACGATCAGGGAATGAAACCGCGAGACGCTTCTGCGCGCGCTGCTCGTTCTCGAATGTACCCGCCCATTCGAGGTGGTACTTCTCGTGGTCGAAGTGAACGTTCGCATCGATCTTCCGCTACGCTTCGGCGAGGTAGTCCGACAGCGCGCGGTCGCGGTTGTCGACGCGGATCGTCACCTCGCGTTTGCCGAACTCGTGCGTGATCGTGCTTTCGCCTATCTGCAGCGAGATCTTCGCGACATCACCGAGAGGGACCTTTGCGCCAGACGTCGACGGCAGCGTCAGTTGCTCGAGTGCTCCCCGGTTCGTCACCGAGGCGTTCGGCACGTGCAGTGTCAGGTTGTAGATACCGGAATGGCGGCCGCTATAGGGTCGGCCGGTATCCGCACGACATTTATTCTGCATCCCTGATTATCAACAACGACCGGATTGACCAGAACACGGCCAGCCTGCTACTTGCGCAGCGCCCGTCACTATCAATAGAGGCATGACATGAGCGTACCTGTCGCATCTTCCTTCCCTGAGTATGCACGCGGTGGTGCCCCCCGTATCCGATGCGCAACAGCCATTGCGCGACCGGTTGATCGCAGCCGGCCTGCTCGTCGACACCGGCGAAAACGGCCTCTATGGACACTACCATATCTACGAAGGCATCGTCGAACGCCTGACTTGGCTGATATCCAGCATGGCTGCGGACCAGCATCCGGAAGTTCTGCGCTTCCCGCTAGCGGTGCCACGCAAGGACTTCGAAGACAGCGAATACTTGAAGAACTTTCCGCACCTCGCCGGCACGATTCACGCGTTCTGCGGTGATGAGCGAGAGACCATCGGCGCCTGTTGCGGGCGCTCAACGACGTGCCATCCGATCCCGGCGACGAGCGAAGCGACGCCTGGCTAGCCCAGCAAAAGCCAACGCGCGCTGTGCTCACACCCGCTGCGCGCTATCCGGTCTATCCGGTCATCGCGCGACGCAGCCCGCTACCAGAAAATGCGCTCACTATAGATGTGCTGTCGTATTGCTTCCGTCACGAATCTTCTCTGGACCCGACGCGCATGCAAATGTTCAGAATGCGCGAGTATGTGCGGATTGGCTCGCCAGAAGATGTTCAGGCTTTTCGCACGACGTGGATCGAACGCGGCCATGCACTTACAGGTATGTTACGCCTGCCCGCCGAATTCGACGTCGCGAACGACCCATTCTTCGGCCGCGGCGGCAAGATCGTCGCGGACAGTCAGCGCGCGCAGCAGTTGAAATTCGAACTGCTGATCCCGGTAACGGACCCGCAGCGCAAAACCGCCTGCCTGTCGTTCAACTATCACATGGACCACTTCGGTCGGATATGGAAACTGCGTTGCGCGAATGGCGCCATCGCGCACTCGGCCTGCATCGCACTCGGAATGGAGCGGCTCGCACTTGCGCTGTTGCATCATCACGGGTGCGACGTCGATGCATGGCCCGACGACGTGCGTCAACTACTCTGGGGCGATAGTCACGAGCGCATTGCTGCTGAACTAGAATGCTGGCGACAGCCGGCTGACGCACCCGGAAGTGATGTCAACGGCGACGAAAAACAACGAATCTATTGATGACGCGGAGGCGCTCATCCTGCGGGCAGGTCACGATGATGAAAGCGTCCAGGATGTTCCAGGATCGCCTTCACGCTTGTGGCCGCTGGCGATTTTCGATGACCGAAATTTGTCGGCGAGGACGAATTCGCTCTTTCACAGTCGCCGGTTCGGTGCGGCCGGTCTAATCATGCGCTATTTGTAGGGAATCCAACATCATTGTTCGATAGCCGACGCAGGTGCGCGACGCAATTTGACTGACGCCAACGCGTCATTAGCGTCTGTACTGGCGGTTCCGGGCGTTTGCGCCCCACATGGCCTGGAAGGTGCTTGGAGACGAATCACGCGCAGTGAAAGTGCGGTTCATGGTTGCCTGCCGACAGTGGCGCGAGTCGCAGGACTGAAACCCTGGTAACTTTTTGGAAAGGATCAGGTCTTGTCCAAAATGAAGAAGGTGCTGTGTAACGGTGTGCTGATTGCTATGCTAATCGGGGTGGCGGAAAATGCCGCCGCCGCGCTGGAACATGAGTGCGTTCCGGTCGACGCGTTTAGTGCTGTCTTCTGTTCAATCATTGGGGACGGCGATAAAGGAGAGGCTTTCCGCAGCAAGAAAGTGAGTTACTGCAGTGGCCCCACCTAGCGGATGACGCAACAACCGGGTTCTGGCAAACGTTCGTCATAAAATGTTGGCCGTTCGGAAGGGGCCATGGATCTCGAAAGCGAACGCACACAGTTGAGAAGAGTTCACCGGGGTCTGGTTCGCGCACGATTTCGGATAGCCGCCCAGGAACGCGTTCTCGAAGAAATGCGGAATGATGGTCATGCTACCGACATGACCCGTCCGATGAAGCTGTTATCGGTGGGCTTGCCCGGACGGCTGAAGTCGATCTGTACCTTGTAGTGGTACGCCCACATATCTAGCAGGACGGCCGGAGAACTCGCTGCCGTTATCGGCGAGCAGGCATCGCGGCGCCCGACGTTGGGCCACCAACCGGTTCAGCACGGACACAACGTCCTCTGCACGCAGGCGCTGTCCGACTTCAATGGCAAGTGCCTCACGGCTGAAGACATCCACGATCGTCAAGGCTCGCAGGCAGATGCCATTGGCGAGTTGATCGGCCACGAAATCCAGACTCCAGACCTCGTTGGGGCGCGTCGGCGCGCAACGCTGACGGCGCGACACCACCATCTTGCGTCGTTTGGGCAACTTCGAGCGTAACTGCCGCTGTTCTTCAGCGTAGAGCCGGTAGATCCGGTTGCGGCTCACGCGCCAGCCTTCGGGTTTGAGCAGTCGTGAACGCGTCGGTAGCCATACCGCACGCGGGTCTGGGTCAATCTCACGCATGTGCTGCCGAAGCGCCCTCTGCGGATCCTTGACGCTGCGATAGTAGTGCGTGCTGCGCGCCTGCCGCACCAGACGGCACGCCCGCTGCGTCGGAAGACCGAGGTGATGCATGACGTAGGTCACGGCCTGTCTCTTCAGCGCGTGCAGGGCCACTTTTTTGTGGCGATATCCTGCAGGATCGCCTTGTCCAGACTGAGCTCCGCAGCCAGCTTCTTGAGCCGCGCATTCTCGTCCTGGAGCTGCTTCAGCTCACGCACCCTAGTTCGACTCCTGGCCCAGATCTAGCTTCTTCCAGCGGTAATACGTCTGCTCGGATCTCCCCAGCTGCGGCCACGTTCTGCTCCACCGAATACTGATTGCGTTTCCTCGCCAACCTCCCGTGTCATGGGGAAAATTGCTCCGAAACACTAACACTCATTTCTGTCCAGGATTTCGACGGCAGATCAGCCTCCCTGCCGAGGTATATCTCCCTGTCCGCTCGCAAATTCCTGTCAAGGAAGAATGCTCATGAAGATTGTGTTGATTGGCTACGGAACCATTGCATCTGCACTTATGCCAAACTTGCTCAGTGAGTTCGGGGGCGGAATTGAAAGCCTTAAGGTAATAGATCCATATGGCGCCCAGAGGCTCAGCGCTGATTTCGATTTCCCTGTAACTTGGGTGGCGGCGAGCGTCGCTAAGGAAAATCTTGAAGACTTGCTGAGCGACCTGGATTCCGACTCCTTTGTAATCAACCTGTCCGTCAATGTCTCAAGTGTCGACCTGGTTTCATTTTGCCAGCAGAAAGAAACAAAATATATTGATACATGCATTGAACCATGGGCCGGACATTATGTAAATGCAGATGCAGAGCCTGCAGAGCGTACCAACTACGCCCTCAGGGAAGCCATGCTTACGTTGAAGGCTAAATGTCAAGATGGCCCTACAGCTATCGTAGCGCACGGCGCAAATCCGGGTTTGGTGTCTCATTTCGTAAAGCGGGCACTTCTGAATATTCGGGATGATATTTACGGAATAAGCCAGCCAATCCCGCAAACTCGTCAGCAGTGGGCGAAGCTGTCTGCTGATCTAGATGTGAAAATAATCCATATTGCGGAGCATGATACCCAGATTGCAAAACTGCCTAAGCGGCCTGGCGAGTTTGTAAATACTTGGTCAATTGATGGGTTTATTGGCGAAGGTTGCCAGCCTGCTGAGTTAGGCTGGGGGACTCATGAACTTCGCTTACCGCCAGAGGGGAAGCGGCATACTACAGGCTGCAATAGCGCGATCTATTTGAACCGCCCGGGCGCCTCGGTCAGATTGAAAACCTGGACTCCTGCTTTTGGCCCATGCTTAGGCTTTTTGATCACTCATAATGAAGTTGTTTCTCTGTCGGATTATCTAACGTACTTTGAAGGTGAGCGAGCCGCTTATCGGCCTACGGTCAATTATGCTTACCATCCTTGCAATGACGCTATACTTTCCATTCACGAGCTTAGTGGTTGTTCTTGGAATCCACAGGCACAAGGGAGAATTTTGCAAGGACCGGATATCGCCTCGGGAGGGGATTATCTTGGCGTGCTTCTGATGGGGCATAAGAAAAATGCATATTGGTTTGGGTTCTACATGGAGAACTCGGTTGCTCAAAAGCTCAACCCTGAAAGCTCTGCTACCTCTTTGCAAGTCGTGGCCGGTGTTATAGCAGGCATGAAATGGGCAATTGCTAATCCACGTTGCGGGATCATTGAAGCGGAAGAGATGGACTTTAGCTTCGTGCTAGATAATGCAAAGCCCTACTTAGGCGAAATGCTGGGGGAATACACTGATTGGAGTCCTGTGGAAGAGGATAAAGGGCTATTTTCCACTGCTTCGTCTGATAAGTGGCAGTTTCAAAACTTCATGGAATAATTGCAGGGAGCGCAATCATGAGCTATTTAAAATCGTCAATCGGCTTGAAAAGTTATGACTGGTCTTCAGTTGAGTTACTTAAATATCTGACTCCCGAACGCATCACCGGATCTAGGGATGTCATAAAATCACGGCAAGAACACTTTTGGCATGACATGAGCGCTGAGTTTGATTCCAAGCACTTCTTGATATATCTCATGAATCGAAGTGATTTACAGCTGAGCGATGATTTCTTAGAGTTCGCATGCCTCTGGCATTTGGATGAACAAAACCACTATAGAGGTCTTCGAAAGATCAATAGTGTGTTGTATGGTTTCCGAGAAGAAGATATCGACAAAGAAATCGAATCCAGACAGCCGGAATTTGAATCGATTTCATCCTTCATGGTTGATGAATTCACCATATTGACGTCAATTGCATTCGATGAAGTTACTAGCACTCGGGCTTATAAGCAGGACTTCAAGCTTTTTGATAGTCTTGGGCCTGATTGTCTGTCCGCATGGATTCGTAATGCTACTAAAGATGAAGCGGCGCACTACGGCAACGCTATGAAGCTTTTGAAGAAAAACCACTCATCTCGGTTTGGCGAGCTTCCAGCAATCCTTGACAAAATAGTTGGCTTCGAAACTTCTGATGGTTTCGGATATAACAATACATTTATTTTTGATCATGTTACCGATGACTTCTCGAATGAGCTATTGAACGATAGCAAAAATACGATTCTTGAGGTTCTCGGGAGCGAGAAATGACCTGGTTATATTTTGCCCTTCTGGCACCGCTGCTTTGGAGTCTCTCATATATTGTTGATAAGTTTGCAATCACTAATATTGCATCCAGTTGGATTTCGTTCATTTTCTTGCTGAGCATCGGGAATATTTTTTTTGCGATGGCAATTTATGCCTATTTCCGGCCCGCCGATCTAGACTTATATATGGTGGTGATAAATATATGCTCTGGTCTCGCAATATTTCTACAATACTTTGCATATAGCTACTCCTTGGGGGATATGGATGTATCGGTTGTGATTCCGATTCACCAATCTGAACCAATATTTGTATTGGCCGCATCAGTGCTGATTTTTCATGCCATTCCGACATCTAGGCAACAGACTGGCTTCGCTTTGATCGTCGTTGGTATTCTAATACTATGCATGTCTAGGCAGACGATTGGTGGATTGGGGCACCCCCGGCACGTAGTCGTGTTGCTAATTTCTGCTTTTTTGGGAGCTGTCTCGACTGTAATTTCAGATGAGATATTGAAAGTCACGAGCTTGCACTCGGTGCTGATTTTCAACTTTGCTGGCTATGCCCTTGGTGGGATGTTGCTTTTATTGGTTCCGAAATGGAGAAAGCTCATCATTGATGATCTAAAAGTTTTGAACTATAAGCAAATCGGAATTTTCGGGGCGACGAACATCTTTGATGTTGGGGGCTATGTATTCTTCATGGCCGCTCTGGCTGCGGGAGGCGGTGCAGCTTTGGTTTCGGTAGTCGTCAGTATCCACCCGCTGTTCGTTTTGGCTTTTGGGTTCCTGGCAACGAAGCTGTTTCCAAAATTTATCGCCGAGGATATTTCTCCCGGAGGCGTAGTTAGAAAATTTTTCTCAATCATCGTGATCGTGGTAGGAGTAGCAGTGATATCACTCCAGGACATGTGAGAGAGACTCGAAAAAACATCATCTGTTAAGAGTCGCTAACACAAGTCATCCACGAAGCATGAACAGATAACGGCATCGCTGGATGGTCGAGCGCACGCATGCATGGTTTGCCGGCTTCCGCAAACTGCGGAATTGCTTTGAGCGCCGTCTCGACATTCATGTTGCGTTGCTGTCCCTTGCTGCTGCCTGCCATTAGCCAACGGTGCAACCAGAAGCCGTCGCGGCCCGCCTCATAGCAGCTCACCACCAAGGTGTCAGGGTGCAGATGACAGCGAGCTTTGGCTTTCGCGATAGCGGTCAGGACGGAAGCGGTGTCGCCGGCCGCTACCGTGCAACGGCTGGGAGCACGTACGCCATCACCGAGTGACAGCTTCCAGTTCTTTTCGCCCAATTCAAAGGCGACAAACAGCCTGCAGGTGATCGCGGTGTCCTGTGCGTCCAAGGTTCTTTCGGGTGCGGCCATTTGCGTGCTCCTTCCGGAAAACGGTTCAGATCAACCGTTTTACTCCTGGGGGCTTACGCGGGCTGTTCCTCATAGACAGTATGACTTTCGCTGCGCACGAGGCTGACCGCCGCGCGGAGGTGAAACGCGGGTTAGCACGCATGCCAGAGCCGCAAGAGTATGGTCTAAGCCAATACTCGACAACCTGTTTCCGGCACGGAGGTCAGCGTGAATAACGATAGCACGGTGTTTGTCGGCCTGGATGTTCACAAGGATTCGATCGTGGTCGCGTATTCTGTCGGGTTTGGCGAAGTAGAGGCCCTCGGCAAGATTGCGCCTCGAGCCAATGATATCGATCGCTTGTGCAAGCGCATGCAGTCAAAAGCATCGAACGTATTGTTCGTCTATGAGGCCGGCCCCTGCGGCTACGGCCTTCATCGCCAGTTGACGGCAAAGGGCTACCCCTGCATGGTCTGCGCGCCGTCACTGATTCCCCGCAAGCCCGGCGAGCGGGTCAAGACCGACCGCCGCGATGCAGCGAAACTGATACGCGCGCTTCGAGCTGGAGATCTGTCGCCCGTGCACGTGCCCACCGTCGAGGACGAAGCGTTTCGTGACCTGGTCCGCACCTGGGGCGCCGCCAAACAGGATCTGAAGCAGGCCAGGCAACGCCTCAAAGCCTTCCTGCTCGCCCACGACGTGCGCTATACCGGCCGCGCCGACTGGGGGCCTGCACACCGGCGCTGGATCAGCGGCTACTCGTTCGATTCGCACTGGCAACAGCTTGCGTTCGAAGAATACCGCCGGACCATTGAAGACCGTCTCGCGCAGTGCGAACGACTCGAGACGGCCTTGCGCGAGATGGCGCCACAATGGCGTTTCTATCCGGCGGTCAAAGCGCTCCAGGCGCTACGTGGCATTCAGTTCACCAGCGCCATCGGCTTGCTTGCCGAGCTCGGTGATCTGTCACGCTTCGATCACCCGCGGCAGCTAACTGCATGGCTTGGTCTGACGCCATCCGTACATTCCTCGGGCCAGAGACGCAGGCTGGGCAGCATCACAAAGGCCGGCAACGGCCATGCGCGTCACCTGCTGGTTGAAGCGGCATGGTCGTACCGTCACCATTGCTCGACGTCATATGCCTTCACCGGGGCGTCATAGTCGACGTGCTCGCTCTCGCGTTCTGAACGCTGCCGTCGGAGAGACAGATCGTTGAATGCCTCTATCGTCGGTATGCTTCGTGGCCGTGTACGTCGACGTTACAGGCGGCCGCCCTCAGCAGATTCACCGAAAAGCGATCGGCGCTCAGAAAAAAGCTTGCGAGACTGGATCGAGAAATGGAATGAACGCCTCCCACCTACCGTCGAAGCTACAAAGCATGGTGGATTCTTGCGACGGTAACCGATCATCAATCGGAGGATGTTATGAAACTCACGCCAGTGGGAGTGGACATTGCAAAAAACATCTTTCAGGTGCACTGGGTCGACTCGGATTCCGGTGAAATCGTCAGCAAACGTATCAAGCGGGCAAGGTTCCTCGAGCATTTCGCAAACCGAGAACCTTGTCTGATCGGCATGGAAGCATGTGGCGGAGCGCACCACTGGGCGAGACAACTTGCGAAGATGGGCCACCAGGTGAAGCTGATGGCGGCCAGATTCGTCAAAGCCTTCAATATCGGCAACAAAAGCGATCCGGCCGATGCGCGTGCAATCTGGCTTGCGGTGCAGCAGCCGGGGAAAGCGGGTTCCGTGAAGACCGAAGTTCAGCAGGCCGTGCTGGCGCTGCATCGCATGCGGCAACAACTAATCAAGTTCCGCACAATGCAAGTGAACTGTCTTCGGGGTTTGCTCGCCGAATACGGCGAGGTGATGGGAAAAGGTCGCTGTGCGCTCGATAAGGCCATGCCGATAGTGCTGGCAACAGTCGCAGAGCGATTGCCTGCGGTACTGATCGACACACTCAGAGAGCAGTGGAACGGCTTGAGCAAGCTTGATCAACAGATTGCCACGATCGAGCGACGTTTGCGGGCGTGGATGAAAGAGGACAAGGCGAGCAAGACCATTGCTGCCATACCCGGCGTAGGCCTGCTCACGGCAACCGCCGCGGTTGCGACCATGGGAGACCCAAAGTCGTTCAGATCGGGCCGCGAATTCGCGGCCTGGCTCGGCTTGGTACCCCGACAAACGGGCTCCGGCGGCAAGGTGGTCCTGCTGGGAATCAGCAAGAGGGGCGATACCTATCTGCGGACCCTTCTGATTCACGGCGCACGCGGCGTGCTCTATAACTCAAAGGACCCGGGAGCATGGGTCGAACGCATCGGGAAACGGCGACCACCCAACGTAGTGCTTGTAGCGTTGGCAAACAAGATGGCCCGAACAATCTGGGCGATACTTGCCCATGATCGGCAATACGAACAGGGCTTCACGAGCATGAAACCTGCGTGAACGCACTCCGGATCACACGGAGAGCGCGTCGACTCTCCACCGTGGGAAGACAACTCGAACAGAAAGGTTGCGTTGGCAATTGAGTGTGATGACGAACCAGGTCGGACCGTGACTTGCTAAACCTGCATATGACTCGGAGCTCCGAGCTCTTACGGGAAATGAGGGGCGAGTCAGCGGATTTCATCGGGACCCGCAGCCTGTGAGGCTGCAATGAGGCCGAATATAAAGCAGCAACCCAACCTAGGTGATGTCGGAGCACACAAAAGCCTCGCAAAAGGGAGGCGTTCATATAAGGTCATATCAGCATCTCGTCGTTATTTCTGGAAAGCCCCTCCGCAATGGTAGCTTTGTCGACTATCGGGCGTCGGCATGACATATCCGCCGACAATTTCGACGCTGTCGAGCGCGATGCACCCGCCCGACTGCGTCTTGGCACCGCTCTTGCATGCTTTCCGGCGCCACGCGCGCCCTTTGGATGCCGCTCCAGATAGCGGCAATAACCTCGAAGCGGGATGGCTCGAGGCTCCCGCGTTGGGACAATTGCTCGTCAGGCAGGTCGACTCGTTTGGCCACAGATCAAAATAGAGTAATATCTTTAAGGAAAGCGATATGGAAATGCAAGAGAAAGTAATGGGGGATAGGGATCATCGCGCGTGGGTAGGTCCGCCTGACTATTACGATCGCTTAGGTGCCGTGCAGTTTGTTACGTTGCTTCTGCTGGGCTTGAGAGAGGATCACTTTTTATTAGATATCGGATGTGGGTCGCTTCGTGGCGGCAGGTTTCCTTTGATATACCTCAACCCTGGTCGCTATTTTGGCCTTGAGCCGGAAGAATGGTGTCTTCTGCAAGGCATCGAGGCGGAAGTTGGTTCTGCACTCATTAGTTTAAAGCGAGCCCAATTTTCATTAAACGCAAATTTCGACGCATCCGTTTTCAATTGTCAGTTTGACTACATAATTGCCGCCGGAATCTTTATGCACGCGAGCATGACACAGATTGAAACGTGCCTAACATCAGTGTCTCGGAGTCTGCGATCTAATGGAAAATTCGTGGGGGCTTTTCTGGCTGGAGACTCGGACAGCATCGGCACAGAGTGGTCATATCCAGATGTTCAGTTTTACAAGGCTTCGACTCTTCGTTCACTGTCTGAGCAATGCGGGTTAGACTTCACTCTCATCGATGCTCCCCACCCGCTGGGACATCAATGGTTTGCTCTGACACACATAAAGGACCAGCGACACATTAATCATCACCTTGGATTAGATGCCTTCTCGTGGGAAGAATATCTTTCAGTTCAATTATTGAAACGAGGGATATCTCCCAAGAGTCGCGAAGACTATTTGCGTTATGATCTAAGCAAGATTATTCGAAGCGACGATGAATCTGTTGTTCCGCAAGCGAAATTGTCATCATTCTGGCAACAAAAATCGTCAGAGAACTAGTCGCCGCAGTCCCGGCAAATTTTATTCCGTTCCGAGCGTCGACGCCGAACTGCCCGGCTTTGAACGGGGGCCCCTGGACCGCGAGCTGTACGAGAGACGGCTTCCATGGCTGGCCAGGCATACGCGCTACCACATGCACTTCACGCCGAGCTACTCAAGTTGGTTGAATCAGGTTGAACGCTGGTTCGGCCTGGTTATACCGCAGGCGATCCGTCGAGGGTCGTTCAGGAACGTGCGCCAACTCGTTGCCAGCATCGAGCGCTGTATCGAGCTGTACAACCAACACGGCCGGCCATTCGTATGGACCGCGACCGCCGATTCAATTCTCCAGAAAGTGGCTCGGCTATGCAAAGTTATTTCTGGGACAGAACGCTAAGTCTCGGAACCAGTTTGTCTACCCGAGTAGACCAGTTGAAATGCCCAATTGGTGTACCTAGAGTCGGGTCGTGTACTAGCTGCATTCAGCTAACAGGGGAACAAGTGAATGAATATGGAAGCCGGGTGGGCAAACTGCGTGATGCACTGCGTCGCGCCAATATCGATGCGGCGTTGGTTAGCGACCCTGACGCAGTGGCCTACTTCGGGGGCTTCTGGAACTATCTGGGCGTTGAGTTCGGACGCCCTACTCTGATTGTGATTTCCCAGGATCGTGAGCCGGTCTTGATCACGCCGTTGATGGAATCTGAAATGTGCGGTCTGATGACTTGGATCAAAGATATCCGTCCCTGGGCCGATGGTGTTGGTGACGAATGGCGAACGCCGCTGCGAGAGGTACTGCAGGCTTCGAGGGCGAAGCGAGTGGGGATCGAGCTCACGAGAATGCCGCCTCTCGTTTCCGCTGCACTGCCCGTCGACGCAGGCAGCTTGGTCGATGTGGGTCAGATCATTCTTGATCTGAGGGCGATCAAGTCAGAAAGCGAAATTGCGATTATGCGGCACGCTGGGCAGGTAGCTGTTGCGATGGTCGAGGCCGCTAAGGAGGTCATCAGCGCGGGCGTCCCGGAGTACGAGATTGCGTTGGCAGTCATTGCCGGAGGCACCCGAAAAGCCGCTTCACTCCTCGATGAACACAAGGATAGATTCGTTTCACCGACGATCTATAACCTTCAAATCCTCCAGTCCGGACGCGATGTCTGTCTTGTGCACCGTCGATCCTCCGTTCGAACAATGAAGCGTGGAGACCCGGTCTATCTGTGCTTCTGTGGTATCGCAAACTTCAAGAACTACAAGCTCGGATTCGACCGCGAGTTTTTCGTCGGATCTGTGACTGATGAGCAGGCGCGGGTTTATGACGCTGCCGTTGCGGCGCAGCAAGCCGCACTCGCGCAAATCAAACCGGGGGTGCGCTGTGAAGATGTCAATGCTGCCGCTGAAGAGGTCTATCGGGGCGCAGGATTTGCCCCGGGATATCGGACGGGACGCTCGATCGGCTACTCGTTCCTTGAATCACCGGAGCTCAAACGCGGCGAGCAGCGGACCCTGGAGGCCGGTATGACCTTCGCGGTCGACGGTGGCATTACTATCGAAGGAGAGTTTGGTGGGCGGGTAGGAGATTCGATCGTCGTGACGGCGGATGGGTTCGAATATCTGACCGATTACCCGCGCAATCTGACGGTGGTGTGAGCGCCATGGACGATCTAGTTACCATATCTCTTTGCCAGTGGTGATCCTGCGAGCACGAATTCTGTGAGCAGTCCACGCGGGATAATCCGCGCCGGTGCTGGATGACGCGTACCTGTTCGGGTATGACGTCCAGTTGGTCGACGGCGATCTCAACCAGCGCAAGGCCGTCGTGCGTGCGGAAGCGCTCCGTTTCACGCAAGTCATGCCGCACGAGCTCCGCGCGACAGATTCGGGTCTAGTGTTCCGTCCCAGATAACTTTACATAACCGAGCCACTTTCTGAAGGATGATCATGAGGCGAACCTCTGTAATGCGGTATCCAACCCGCGGATATCAGTGTGATCCACCGTCGAGACTTGCTGCTGTGCCGCCCTCAGGAAATTCATGCGACAATGCAATAAACTGAAAACTAGTGTCGCGATTGACACGCAAAGTCATATCAGTACCAACACTCACCAGCGTAATTCTAAAGGCTTCGGCCCGCGTGAACAACTGCGCTGCAAACAGTCGTCATCCCACGCGCCGGCGCGAGCCGCAAATGCAGGATTTCCGGGATCCACGCCAGCACGCAGGTATTCCTGTTGCGCTTCGGTCCGATCCGTCAGCACTTCGCGTTGCCCCAACAGCGGATGCAGGCGGCCATCGGGAACAACCCAAAGCAAGATTGTCCGCATAGTACGTCTGGGCAGACGTGCAATTCTCCCTCATAGGTCAAAAAGGATGTCTTACTTTTGTGGCACATTTGAAATCGGCTTTGCGAACTTGACAGGGTGACTGGAAGTAGGCGAGTGGTTACTATCGTCGCTCGCTGGCTGGGACCCTGATGTACCGGATCAAGATCCTCACGGACTCGTGCCTGTGGCACGCGAGATCGTTTCTCAGGCAACCGAATTTCGATTCGTGCAGGCGTGCTCAACCGCATGGCGGCACTCGCTCGCCCGTAGTCCGTTCTCACTGCCTGAGATCGAGTACATGGAGGTCACCTTGTCCTTGCGCTCGATTTATGCAACAACGCGGCTGAAAGAATGAATGAACGCGTCCCACCCGTGAATGTGAGAGCAGAAGTAAGGTGGACCCTCACGGGCCAACGGCATCGATGTGCCCAAATGGGAAATGCACGCATTTCCCGGCAACCGGAGGATCCACGATGAACAGTATGGCGGTGGGCGTAGACGTAGCCAAGCTCGTTTTCCAGTTGCATTACGTCGATCTGGAGACTGGAGAAATTGTGAACAAGCTGATCAAGCGGGCGAAGTTCCTTGAGCACTTTGCGAATCGTACGCCGTGCCTCATAGGAATGGAAGCGTGTGGCGGTGCGCATCACTGGGCACGTCAGCTAATCAAGACGGAACATGACGTCAAGCTGATCCCGGCTGAATTTGCCAAGGCTTTCAACATTCGAAACAAGAGTGATGCTGCTGATGCACGCGCGATCTGGTTGGCGGTTCAGCAACCAGGCAAGCCAGTTGCGGTGAAGACGGAGACGCAGCAGGCGATGTTGGCGCTGCACCGGATGCGCCAGCAACTCATCAAGTTTTGCACGATGCAGGTCAACAACCTGCGTGGATTGCTGACGGAATACGGCGAGGTGATGGGCAAGAGCCGCCGTGCTGCGCTTGACAAGGCGATTCCAGAGGTATTGGAACGGGTTGCCGAGCGACTGCCAGCAGTTGTGATCGACTCACTTCGCGAGCAGTGGAACGGACTGACGAAGCTCGATGAGCAGGTCGCGCAGATTGAGCGTCGGATGCGGGAGTGGAAAAAAGAGGACAAGGCGGTCAAGGCCATCAGCGAAATCCCAGGCGTGGGATTGCTGACCGCGACAGTAGCCGTCGCGACCATGGGCGATCCGAAGGCATTCAGTTCAGGCAGAGAGTTTGCGGCATGGGCCGGTCTTGTACCCGGGCAAACGGGTTCCGGAGGCAAGGTGATCTTGCAGTGCATATCGAAGCGCGGAGACACATACCTGCGCACCCTGCTAGTTCACGGCGCGCGATCGGTCCTGGAGCACAGGAAGGAGCCTGGCCCGTGGGTTGAGCAGATGCTCGGGCGCAGACCCAAGAACGTCGTAGTCGTCGCTCTGGCAAACAAGATGGTGCACACAATCTGGGCGGTACTTGCTCACGACAGGCCATATTGCACGGACTACGTCAGTGTAAAGCCCGTCTTAAAAAGTGCTCGTGAAATAGAAGTTCAATGCTTCAACACAGGGTGAACGTCGTCGAGAAAGTTGCGCAGTAATCGATTGTGATGACCAGTCAGGTAGGACCTGGGACTTGCTAAACCTGCATACTGTCTTGAGCTTCGAACTCGCGGTAAGAATGAGGAGCGAGTCAGCGGATTTCATAGGGGCCCGCAGCGGCTATATCGGCTGCATGAAGGCCGGATAGAGAGCTGCAACCCATCCTGTCAGTCTGAACAAACGAAAACTGTTGCAAAACGGGACGCGTTCATAGAGGCAGTATGGCGGAAATGCTAATTATGGCGATCAGGTCACGAGCGTCTGCCGATATGATTTTATGATTTCGCAGTCTAGACTCATCAAGTCATGGCGGTACGTGCGGCAGGATCGCGAGCGCGGTAGTGTGCATAATTTTTGCTTCCTTTCGGTATCTGGAAATCAGCGGCCTGCGCTGCCCCGATAACCAAGGTGCGGCGGTTTGCCAGAGACATTCCGAACCGCGCGCGGGATTGGTGCGCCGGCAGGCTACGATTCGCGGTGCGATGTGAAGTATGTACGGTTGGGGCTAACCGCTTTGGGATTTAACAGTCCAATACTGCCAATGTTACGGCAACGGATGGGGAAGCTTGGTCACGCTGTAGCAGGCGACCATTCTTCTAATGCCTCACTCCGAGGGAGATATTTTGATGGGACGCGTTGCAAAAACAAAGCTGTCAAGTGCCGGCGCCGTGGACAAGATATCAGGAGTCCGCTATCAGATGTCGGAGATTCACCGGACGTTACGTGATCGGATCTGCACTCTGTATTACCCCCCCGGCACGGTACTAGGGGAGACGACACTTGCGGATGAATTCCAGGTCAGTCGCACGCCGATCCGACAAAATCTTCAGAGGCTCGAGTATGAAGGCCTCGTGGAAACCAAGAATGGCGTTGGCACGATAGTCAGGGGCGTTGATCTTCGAGAATACCTTGACACTTACGCATTCTGGCTAAGATTGAGCGAGATACTTGGCGACTTCTGTTCTCCAGCATACGCTCCCAAAGCGCTTGAGCGGATGCGAGGACTGGCCCTGAGAGCGAGGGCTCTGCAACACGAGCCGCCGAATTTCGAAGCATTCTGGCAGATCCTCCATGGGTTGCATTCCGTAACCAATGGTCTGATAACGAACGGGGAAGTTCGCCAAACGCATGACCGTTGTTACTTGCTAGCATCGCGGCTTCGGCTCAATATCGTCGAACTTTCATGGGACGATGAGACTAAGAACCTCCACAGAGAACTGGAGGAATGTTGCTTGGCGCTTCGCGCTGGGGACACGCACGCTCTTGGACTAGTACACCGGAACTACATCTCATTCGGTCGCGCGCGTATCACTCGTTCGAACTCATAGTTTGAGCAGGTCGTGTAGTTGGTACGGTGACGCAGCAGTTCGAAAGTTTCCAAATTTTCTTTTCCAAAGCGGAAGCTTCATCCGCACCCTGAATCCGGCAGTAGCCCGTGTGCTCAAACGTCTGCATAACCTGCTCGATATAATCCTGACGTGCGTGCGCTGGTATGTGGCGTATGGGCTGAGTATGCGGTATCTCGAAGAGATGATGGCTGAGCGTGGCATCGACGTCGGTCACTCCACCGTGCATCGCTGGGCCCTCAAGCTGCTGCCAGTCTTGGAGAAAACGTTCCGGCGTGACAAGCGTCCGGTCCGCACGAACTGCCGCAGGGACGAGACATATATCAAATCAAGGGCCAATGGAAGTATTTGTATCGTGCCGTCGACAAGGCCAGCAACACGGTAGACTTCCAGTTGCGCGCTTGTCGCGACAAGGCCGCCGCCCGGCGCCACTTCGAGCGATCGATCGCGAGAAATGGCGAGCCCGAAACAGTAACCATCGACAAGAGCGACGCCAATCTGGCCGGGCTTGAGGCCATCAATGGTGAGCGCGACACGCCGATCAAGATCCGCCAGACAAAACGTTTGAACAGCATAGTCGAGCGTGATAACCGCGCCGTGAAGCGCAACGCTCTACCAATGCCCGGGTCCAGGAATTTCCACTGCGCGCACATCCAGCTCAGCGGTATCGAGTTCATGCGCATGATCGCCAAAGGGCAGATCAACGACGGCGACATCCAAATGAGCGCAGCTGAGCAGTTGTACTACTCGCTGGCAGCGTAACCAATCCTCATTATATCGGAAACTACCTTCATCAGTTACCCTTATCGCGACAGGGCCCACAAAACTGGCCCGAACTCCACCGATCGAGCGCGCCCCGGATGCAGGCACCCACCTCGCCACCTACGCCAATGGAGCGGCGATCGCGGCAATCCTGAGGCACCAATCGTAACGACGCCCATCTCGTTCCGCTGATCGAGGTCGTTGTGCCGATCTTCGGGAGGCGCGGGCGGCCTTCGAGCCGCCGCTAGCCGCGTCTATGCCGACCGGGGTTACGACCACGACAAATGCCGACGCGCTCTTTACGAACGCAGTATTCCCACCCGCGCGACGCAGCCACCTGCATGACAGTGCCCTCGGAAAAGTCCGATGGGTCGTGGAACGTACACATGCCTGGCTGCGTAATTTCGGCCATCTACGTATTCGCTTCGAGCGGCGTCTCGACATTCTTGAGGCGTTCCTCAAATTCGGATGTTGCTTAGAACGGCGAACACAAGTCATCCACGAAGCGCGAGCAGATAACGGCAAAAGCCAGGGAGAGCAACGCGACATGAATGTCGAGGCGCCGCTCGAAGCGAATGCGCAGTTTGCCGAAACCTGCGAACCAGGCATGCGTGCGCTCGTCAACCCAGCGATGCCGTCCAAGTCGCTGCGTGCTATCTCCGCCTCTTCGGGCGATGCGAGCCGTGATTCCACGCTGCCTGAGGTAACGCCGACAGCGGGCAAAGTCGTAGCCCTTGTCTGCATGCAGTCTGCCCGGGCGTTTGCTAGGTTGGCCATTCAGGCCGCACACTGCCGGGATGGCATCGACTGTTCGCTCGAACGCCATCGAGTCGTGCCGGTTGGCCCCTGTGACCGTGACGGCAAGCGAAACGCCCCACGCATCTACAACGATGTGCCGTTTCGAGCCGAGCGTGCCCCGCTCTGTCGGGTTGGGGCCAGTTTCTGGCCTAGGGGCTGGAAACGCTGGCTGCATCAAGGCTCGCCCGTTCCCAATCAATCTGTCGTGGTCGCGCAGTCGGCGTAGCATTGCCACCTTTGGGCGACGGCGTGAATGCCGGAATTGACGGTTCCAGCGCCGCCCACAACTCGTTACTGATTTCTCGTCTAGCCATGCCGCCTACGGCTTGATGTCTAGACATCATGTATGGACCTGCCGCACCTCAAGGGACGCGGATTAAGCTTGAGG
>NZ_JBMIQH010000061.1:0-18702 GCF_056155635.1 Paraburkholderia sp. BR10141
CATAGACTGCTGCCTCAAGCCCATCCAACGCCATATTCGCGATCACCGGCGAGATGATTCCCCCTTGCGGGCTACCCGCCGACGTCTCGAACAAGGTTCCCTCATCGATATATCCGGCCTGAAGCCACCGCCGCAGGATAGCCTTGTCCATCGGTACGTGCTCCAGGATCCAGGCGTGACTGAAGTTGTCGAAACAACCTCGGATGTCACCTTCCAGAACCCACTCTGGCGAAGCTCGCTTCGCCAGAGTGATGAAGCATTGTTCGATGGCATCGGCCGTCGAGCGTTCGGGCCGGAATCCATAGGAATTCGGGTCCGCCAGTGTTTCCGCCACCGGCTCCAAAGCGAGCTTCCATAACGCCTGCATCGCCCGGCACCGCATACAGGGAATTCCCAGCGGACGCTTCTTGCCGTTACTCTTGGGAATGTAAACGCGTCTCAGCGGCATCGCACGATAACCGTGATGTCGAAGCGACCTCATTCCGTTCCATCTGGCCGCCGGAGATGACCATATCCTGCCGTCCCCCCCGGCGTTCTCTTACCGCGATTCTCCGTCACCCGCTTCACGGCCAACATTTTGCCGCTATGCGAGCGGGTCAGCAGGCGTTGCAGTGCTTTCACCTTGCCCCATCGGCCTTCCCGGGTTGCTTTGGCGATACGCACCTGAAGTCGTTTCACATCTGCCTCAATGCGTGACCAGTTCACCAGATCCCACATTTGGGCAGAGCGCGAGGGCGCACCGGCGCTGGTCGCTTTCGCGCCGGTCGCCGTCATCTGCCTTCCCTCGTATAACGATTGGTCAAGGTTCCCTCGCCATGAATGACCGCGCGGAAGTCTGCCCGCTTTCGCGTCGGACGATGTCTCAGCCCGTATCCCGTCCATTACAGCCGGGCATTTGCTTTCTCCGCATTCCTTTACCCACAGTACCAACAGCGTTCCTTGCGGTTCGCCTGCCGTTGCCGGCGGTACTATGGGCTTACCCTGTTCCGCATGAATTTCCGAGCGGGGCGGACCCTTCTGCTTCGCCGGCGGTGGTTCTGTCCATGATGGTCCAGTATTCGGAGACAATTCCTCACCGCGTACCGTTTTGGTTCAAGCCTCTCAGCACATTTGGCTTGTTCAAGATCACGACATTAAACTGAAGTTCACATATGTTGGTCGTACCCGCTAATCCCTTGCTCCTCTCCGCCTTTGTGCTGGCAGATTCCGCTCTGCCTCGCGGCTCGGCGTACCGGATAACCGGCGGCTACGTTGTCCCCGAAGCTTCATACCGAGCTGTTACCGGCTCCGCATGTCCGGGTAGGGAACGGTTGATGGAACAACCGGTTTCGTCAGGTCATACCTGCTCCTGTGAAACAGAAACTCACGCGACTTGCAGGTCGCACAAACACGTTCTTGGCAATGTCGATCCCAACGGTGACAATTGGCATGGACTTCCCCTCCTGTTGGCGTTGATGTAGTTCGACACTCCATCATGGCACTTCGATGCCGACTCGCGGCTTCCGCCGCAGCCTCGGGACGGGGAAGTCCCTTCTATGAGCATCCGTTTGTCAAGCTGCTGAGCAGATTGACAAACGGTCCGGCCTCCAATGTTTGGAATTGCATATCATGTGGGTAACGAGTTATCGATGGTAGAGCAAGCTAACCGTGCATGACGAATCTGAGGCTGATCAATCGCGCTCGTGAGACCTTAGTCTGCACTCACCTTCTATCCGCTGGCCCGCTGTGTGACCAGCCTCATCCTGCATGCGCGCTTCGCCCAGATTTCTCCGGGGCACGCGTCCCATCTTTCAATCGGTTACCACACAGATAACCAGGGACTTCCACGGACGCGTACACTTCAGATCCTTTATGCTGGCGTAGCCGGCTAACCAGTTACTGCGTTTCGTCTAATGTGTGCGAGCTATGCCGACTTGAGCTGGGCACCTTCTGGCAGGACGCCGTCCTTCAGATAACGCCACAGGGCAATCGCGAGTCGGCGCGCGACTGCTACGATCGCAACCCGCCGAATTCGGCGACTCGAGGACATAGCCTGCGTTCGCTGATAAAACCAATTGGTGAGCGCACTGTCGGGTTGATATCGCAACCACGACCACGCTATCTCGATCAGCAACGCGCGCACCCGTCGATTACCCTGTTTGCTGATTCCCTGATCTACCTGACTGTCGCCACTATCGTACGGTTGTGGCACAAGTCCCACGCAGGCGCCGACTTGGCGACGATTATCGAAGGATCTCCAGAACAGTTCGAGCGCGAGTCGTTGGGCACCGACCCGACCAATGCCCTTGAGGTTGGTGAGATGTTCTACGCGGCTGGATGCTGCCGCAGGCAAACTGCCATGTAACGCGGTCTCAAGGGCTGCAAATTGCCGCTCGACGAATGCTAGGCGCTCGCACTCACGCAAAAGCCGTTGGCTCAGTTCCGGCGGCAGAGGTGTGCCGTCGTGGCACCGCACCTCATTTCCAGCGAGCCGGCTGGCGAAGCCCTTGTGCTCGACGTTCTCCCAGCAGCCGAGTGTGGCCAGCAGTTTGCGCATGCGATCGCGGTGTTGTAGCACCTCTTTTTGCAACTGGGCCCTGTCACGCATCAGATGACGGGACGCTTCGTCTTGGGGCGACGGTACTCGAACTACGCGCATGCGGTCGCGCTCGCCGCGCAGCCATGCGCGCAGGTTGATCACCAGCTTGATTGCATCGAGCCGGTCGGTCTTCGCGCGCCTCTTATGGCGCTCAACAGGGATGCTCGCGGGATCGACCACATAACATTCGATCCCGCGAGCCCGCAGCGTGCGATAGATCCAGAACGCATCCGGGCCGGCTTCATAGCTGACGACGACGCGCGCATCCGGCGCCAGAATCCTCTTGGCTTTATGCCGCTCGATGAGGTCCAGCACGGCCTGCAGCCGCCCCGCAGCGTCACGGTCCGTCGCAGTATGCACAGCTGGTCGGCTACGCTGCCCGTCGTGTAGCGCCACCTTCCATTTGGCCGCGGCAAGCTCGAGCGTCACCGCAAGCACGATTGGGTCTGTAACCATTGTGTATGCTGGTTCTGCGTGCATGATTCTCTCCTATGAGCCTGGGTCGACGCACAGATTTTAGGCGCCGACTAGGTCGTCCAGGCAGCCATGCTTCATAGGATCTTTCATTCGGATAGGTTCACAATTTCTGCTGCGCGCCGTATCACATCGGCAGCCGGTTCTGCCCTTTCCCCTCCGAGCGAATCCCACCCTGGTCCGACCTTGTCAGGGGGGACGTCCGAGCCGACGTGTGGTAGCACGACCAGCAGGGGCGAGGCGCCCTGCCGGATGCCATAAGAGTTGCTCGAGCATCCCGCGATGCGGTCAGGAAGCGCGACGGACATGTGCGGCCCTTTTCCGCAGCGCGCCCATCGACCACATGAGGATGAGCGAGAGCGCAATCCAGAGCGTGGCAGCAGCCAGAATTGCCGGGCTAATCTGCTCCCGAAGTCCCGACCACATCTGCCGCGGCAACGTGAAATACTGTGGACTCGGGAGCAGGAAGAGAGCGAAAACCACCTCGTCAAACGATGTGATGAACGCCAGGACAGCGCCGGCCGACACGCCCGGCATGATGAGCGGCAGCGTTACTCTGCGAAACACCATCCAGGGAGGTGCTCCCATGATTGCGCCTGCCCGTTCAAACGAGCGGTCCAGTCCGCTGACTGAAGCAAGAACGGTAACCACGACGAACGGAATGCCTAGCGCAGTGTGGGCCGCAATCAGACCCCACAAGTTGTCGACGAGCCCAACCTTCGCAAATACGAAGTAGGTTCCCGCGCCTGTGACAATCGTTGGCACGACCATCGGCGCAAGAATGAAGCTCATCAATAGTGACCTACCAGGCAACAGTCGCTGCCTCAGCCCGAGCGCGGCAGCTGTGCCGATCGACGCGGCGAGAATGGTTGTGGCAACACCCACGATCAGGCTGTTTTTGACCGAGAGCAGCCACCGTGGATTGTCAAAAAATGACTCATACCACCGAAGCGACCAGGCATCAGCATGCAAATGCAACATCGCTCGGGAGAAGGTGAAGTACGGTTCTGCGTTGAACGAGAGCGGGATGATCACGAGGACCGGCGCGACGAGGAAGAAGAGAATCGCTGCGCAGATCACGACGAAGAGCACGCTCCATCCCTTTTCAACGGGAGAACGAAACGGCTGACTATGGACGTTCATGCTTACCCCATCTTAAGGTTTTCAGCGCCAACCAGGCGGTTATACACAAAGTAGAGTGCGAGAACGACAACAAGAAGCACAATGCTGAGCGCCGCCGCCAAGCCCCAGTTCAGCGAGGCCTGGATGTTGAAAGCGATCATGTTCGAAATCATCTGCCCAGACTGGCCGCCAACGAGCGCAGGCGTGATGTAATAACCTAGCGCGAGGATCAGCACCAAAAGACCACCGGCACCCACTCCTGGCAGCGTAATCGGGAAATATACCTTCCAGAACGAACTGAAACGCCCAGCTCCGAGAGATTGGGCAGCTCGCATGTAGCTAGGTGGAACAGCAACCATCACGCTGTACAGTGGCAGAATGAAAAACGGCAACAGGATATGCGTCATGGCGATCAGTGTGCCGGTCAGGTTATAAATCAGCATGACGCGGTTATTGTCATAGACCACTCCGGCCAGGACGAGAAGATCGTTGACCACCCCATGCGACTGCAGCATCACCATCCATGCAGTGATGCGAACAAGCATCGATGTCCAGAAAGGCACCAACACCAGAATCATCAATTTGTTGGCGGTCGACTTTGAGCTTGTTGCCATGAGGTACGCAATCGGATACCCCATCACAGCGCACAACGCGGTCACGGCAATGGCAACCCAGAACGTCTTGAGGTAGAGCGAGCGATAGACCTGGCTGTCTTCCCGTTGCGATACGATGCTACCCTGCTGATCTCGTCGGAAATCGAGCGCCGCGAGGTAGTTATCGAAGGTGAAGGGTCGTGTTGCGCGCGCAAGCATCGGTAGCAGACCGGGATCGCTCCAGACCGGATCAACGCTCGCGAACCACTGCTCAGTCGGCGCTTCTTCGGCCGCAGCAGCGCGCCGCGCAGTACGTTCAACAGTCGATCGTAGCCCGAAGCGCTCGGAATTCAGTCGGCTCGCAACCATGCCAATATTGCCATTCTCTTTTGCCGTCACGAGATCATGTGCCAGCCCTTTCCACACGTCGCCCGCACCATCCTTCGACCCTTTATCTAGCGCCTGCGCCGTAGCCGGAAGAAGATCACGAAGCGTTGAATCGTAAATGCTGACCTCAAACATCTTCGCGATCGGCACAATAAAGGCCAGCAGCAAAAACACGATCACCGGCAAGACAAGCAGGAACGATCTTCGTGTCTCACCGCGCCTCGCCCTGTGGACGCGGCTCTTCAACGTGCCGCCCCATTGTTCCTGGCAGGCGTCGTCAGCGCTATTCTCAGCCATTGTTACTGGGCTCATCTCGGTCCTCCCGCAGCCAGCAACGCACGGCTATCAGCCGAGCGCCAGCCAATTGCAAGCGTCTGTCCGGAGCGCAGCGATCCGAGACTTGAGGTGTTCGCGACTTTCACTGAGATTTCGTTGCCACTGGGTATCCTGCATGTAAGCCGGACGTGGTCACCGAAGTAAGTTGAATCGATAATTTCGGAGTCCACCTGGTTTTCGAGAGCGGCTCCCTGCGAGGCTATTGCTACCCGCTCCGGACGCAACACTAGGGACACGCGCGACCCGGAGGCAATCGGTTTTTCGGTCAGTGCCTCGAAATGACACTCTCCATGAGTAACCTTCGCGCGATAGTCGCCGTCTGACGACGCATAGCATTCGCGAACAACGCCGTCCAGCAAATTGTTGTCACCCACGAACCGTGACACAAACTCCGTGTTAGGCGATTCATAGATCTCGGACGGCGGCCCGATCTGTTCGATCATTCCATTGTTGAAGATCGCTACCCGGTCAGACATGGCGAGCGCTTCGTCCTGATCATGCGTCACATAGACGACCGTCACACCAAGCATCTTGTGGAGATGCTTGATTTCCGTCTGCATGTGCTCGCGAAGTTGCTTGTCCAGCGCGCCGAGCGGTTCGTCCATCAACACCAGAGAAGGCTCGAAAACCAGTGCGCGGGCAAGGGCGATCCGCTGTTGTTGTCCGCCAGAGAGCTGAGCCGGCCGCCGAGACGCGAAGTCTTGCATCTTCACCATTTCCAGCGCATTTGCTACCTTCCTGACAATTTCATCCTTTGGAATCTTTCTCGCCGCAAGCGGAAACGCCACGTTCTCAGCGATCGACATATGGGGGAACAAGGCATAGTTCTGAAAGACCATGCCAATGCCCCGTTTATGCGGCGGCGTTGTTGTCAGATTCACGCCGTCGATGCTAATCGTCCCGGCAGTCGGGGCCTCAAAACCCGCGAGCATCATGAGGGTGGTCGTTTTGCCCGATCCCGACGGCCCCAGTAACGTGAGAAATTCGCCTCGCCTGACCGCAAGGGAGAGTGATTTCACGACGTGAGTGTTCCCGTCGTAGCTCTTTTCGACCTGCGAGAATACGACGTGGTCACCGTCAGCCGCTTTCGGACTACCTTTAGTACGCTGCTGGTAAACGTTTAGCATTTGCGTTACCTTGATCCTTAGCGGGCCATCCAGGCGGCCCAGCGCCGGTTGATTTCGTCCTGCTCTTCATTCCAGAACCCGGTATCGTTCGCGAGGCCGACCTTCAGGTTGGCCGGAGACGTCGGCAGGTTATCACGCAGGGACGCATCCACAAGTGCAAGTGCCGAGTGGCGCGCGGGTGCGTAGCTGATGAATTTGGTCTGGATCGCAAGCTGGGGCGCCGATGTTGCGTATCGGATGAAATCAAGTGCAGCCGCCTTATTCTTGCTCGCCTTCGAAATCGCAAATACATCGCCGTTGATGATCTGGCCTTGCCAGATGATTCCGAACGGCTTTTTGTCTTTGGTAATAGCGTCGGTGAATCGGCCATTGCCGCCTTCGGTCATCGCAACTTCACCATCGGCGAGCAGCTGAACTGATTGCGCCTGCGCTCCCCAAAAGATCGCGTTTGACTTGATCGTGTCGAGTTTCCTGAAAGCGCGGTCAAGCCCATCTGGCGTTCGCAGAGTCTGGTAGACCTTATCGCGAGGTACGCCATCGGCCATCAGAGCCCATTCCAGATTGCCGTTCGGCTTGTTGCTCAAACCCCGCTTTCCCGGGAACTTCTTCAGATCGAAGAAGTCAGCGATTGTCGTCGGCTGGGCGCCGGCAAATTTCCGTTTGTCGAACGCAATTACGTTTGACCAGAGAATGGTCCCCACGCCACAGTCCATCAACGAGCCGTTCACGAAGTCGGTGGAGGCGGGTTTTCCGTCCGGCGACGGCGCAAGCGAGCTTGCCTTGATCGGATCGATCAAACCCTCGTCGCAGGCACGGGCAGCATCCTGGAACTCAAGATCGATCACGTCCCAGGCTCCGGAGTTAGCCTGCACCTGTGAGCGAAGCTCCGCGAGACCGCCGTTGTAATCCGCCGACAGAATCTTTGTGCCGGTTTTGGCAGTGTAAGGCTCAAAAAAAGCCTTGGCCTGACTGGCACTGTATGCACCTCCAAAAGAGGCGACAACCAGTTGTTGAGCATGTGCCGATGCAGCTGGCAGAACTGCACCCAGCACCACAAACAGGCACGCACGCGCTTGCTTCGATGTGTTTCGGAGTTTCATATTTACCTCTCGATGTCACGTTAAGGTTATTTTTACGACCAATAAGGCGTTCAAATCCGCGCGAGTTCTTTCTCCAGGCGCCGGGCTAGCTGAAGAACCCACTTGTCCGCTCCCGCAGCACCAACGAGTTGCACACTCACTGGAAGCCCCTTGTCGTCCGCCCCGGCAGGCAGCGCAATCGCGGGCGCTCCGACGAGGTTGAAAAACGAGGTGTAAAGTGTTAGTGCGTTCCCGATTGGATATAGCTGGTCACCAATTGGAACTCGGTTGCTCCCAGTCTCGGGAGCCACGATCGGACAGGTCGGCGTGAGAATTAAATCGACGTCGTCAAACTGACGTGAAAATGTGCCTCGATACTCAGTCAGCAGCCTTTGACATTGAACGTAACTCTCGGCAGGCAACTGCTGGCCTAATACAAAACCACTCCTGACGTCGGCGCCGTACTTGTCAACCGATGCACCTATCAATGGCGAGTGATACGCCAGCGCTTCGGCGAGCTGGATCGTGAGCGATACAGTTCGGGATTCGGCCGCATCGGGCAACTCAATTTCATGAAAAGTGGCCCCCAATCCCCGCAAAGCGGCTATGGCAGACTTGTAGCCCGCTCTGACCGAAGGTTCGAGAACAAGGGCCGCCTCTGGCAGAACGCCAACCCTAAGAGATCTTTCTGAATTGACTGGCTCGAATACATTGAGGTCGGTCAGCCATCCAGTGACAATGGACACATCATCTGCGCTTGCGGCAATGACGCCCACGTGATCCAGCGTCCAGCAAAACGGGATAACTCCGGTGGAGTCGAACAATCCAAAAGATGGTTTGAATCCCGTCACCCCACATAGCGCGGCGGGAACGCGCACCGAGCCGCCGGTGTCGGTGCCCAGGGCAAATGGCACAATGCCTGCGGCCACAGCCGCAGCCGATCCTCCGCTGGACCCCCCAGCCAGACGGCGCCGGTCCCATGGGTTAACCGTAGTGCCAGTGAACTGGTTCTCGCCAGTTGCGCCATAGGCAAACTCATGCATGTTTGCTTTGCCTACCAGGACAGCGCCCGCGTCTGCAAGCTTCCGAACCGCTACGGAATCCTCCTTTGGATAATGTTCCGCATAGACTCTGCTCCCCGCCGTCGTCCGGATCCCCGCCGTGTTGAAAACGTCCTTTGCGACGTATGGAACGCCATCTAGCAAACCGCGAGGCTGGCCGCGGCGGCGTCGATCATCCGCCGCCGCCGCTTGTGCCCGACCACATTCACTTGTCAACGTTATCAGGCTTTTCAGCCATGAATTGGTCGCCTCCGCGAGTGCCAGACTATGCGCGACGATCTCCGAGGACGTAGCATCGCCGATCGCAAGCGCGTGCGACATGTCTCTGAGGTTTGTGCCTCGCACCTGTGTCATGATCGCGCACCATCGGCCCACGGCGGCGCCACATCGCCGAGATCCTTTGCTCGAATCGCCGCGAGTCGCCCCACGAGACTGGACAGATCCGACACGACACCGAACCGCGGATCCACCAACTCAGAGAGGTCTTCTGCCGTCCAGCGACCACCGAAGAGTTCGCGGTTCACTGCGATAAGGGTTTTTAGAGAAATTGCATCAGCCATGTTTTCACACCACCGCGAGCTTGCGCGGATAGTCGGTCAGGTACTCGAAGCCGTCCGTCGTGACAACGATCGAATCACCAACTCGCCCACCAAACTCACCCTCAATCGTGATGCCGCCATCGACAGCGAACGTCATGCCGGCCTCAAGCGTGCGCTCCTCACCGCGCTTAAGTTCCGGCGTTTCGAGGAACGAATAACCGATCGAACGTCCCGTGCGGTATCCCGCCGCGAAACCAGCGTCCCTGTACACTTGCTCAGCAGCTGCATTCACATCCTCGCAGCGCACCCCAGGCTTGATCTGCGTGAGCGCTGCCTGCTGTGCCGCCACGGCCGCTTCGTAGACGCGAGCCTGCTCGTCAGTCACGGAACCGACGAAGAATTCGCGGTCAAACCCGAGCTTGTAGTTCTTGAAGTTGGCGATACCACAGAAACACAAGTACACGGGATCGCCCCGCTTGAGCCTGCGAACCGAGGATCGGCGATGCACAAGGCAGACATCGCGGCCAGACTGGAGGATCTGGAGGTTATAGATCGTGGGTGATACAAACCGGTCTGTATGTTCGTCGAGGAATGACGCCGCCTTGCGCGTTCCGCCGGCGATTACAGCGAGTGCGATTTCATACTCGGGGACGCCTTCCCGGACCACTTCCTTAGCTGCTTCCACCATGGCAACCGCCACCTGCCCAGCCTGCTTCATGGTGGCGATTTCACTCGAAGTCTTGATCGTCCGCAGATCGAAGATGATCTGACCAACATCGACGATACGGTCCGCGTCGACAGGCAATGCACCTGACACGAGCGGTGGCATTTTCGCGTGCTCGACGCCGAGGCGCTTGACCTTCGCAGCAGCAAGCACTTCGCGCAACGGCTTGCGCCACTCGTCATCGATGCCGTCACACCATGGGCGAACATCCTTGATCCACGTCATCAGCGAGCACATCTCCGATTCCATCAGAGGCGTGATCAGTACCGGTTCGCGATCTTGTGCGATGACTAGCAGCGTCGGCCGGCCGAAATCCATCCCAAGGTAACCCCAGAAACCACCGAAATAGGCCACCGCATCGGGGTCGCTGATCAGGGCAACGTCAATATTCGCGGCATGCAGTGCTTCGCGCAATCTGCCTACCCGGCCTTCGTATTCGCTCACTTGTCCTCCGTCTGGTTAGCTGTATGCAGCAAGTACACAGGTCCCACTGTAGGAAGCACAATTTTCGCCGTCAAGTACGTGGTTCACCTAGGATTTTCATGGCATCAAACATGCATAACGACTAGCCTATGGCCATAATATTGTTTGTATTCAATAGTTTAATGAACTACACTCTAGCCACCACGCCTTACCCAGTCGCGCGCTTTCATAAGACAAACTTATTCATCGCCATCAAAGTGTGCCAGGTGGTTTTGCCTCCTGTGTACAGGTTGCATGTAGCCGCGCTTTGTAGCTATCATGGGCATACGCCGCGCTAGTGCGGCACCCACTGGACGCCCTTATGAGCACTTCAATGGCGTCCTGCGAGGAATATCAATGGCACGGGTGGTTAAACAGAAAGGGAAAGCGCCGCGACCGACAACTAAAGCCACGGCACCTCGGGGCCAAACGTCGGACATTTACCTGTCGGTTCGCGATCGCATTTGCAGCCTGCGCTATCCGCCGGGCACCTTGCTCGGGGAAAATGTGCTGGCTGAGGAGTTCGAAGTCAGTCGCACGCCCATTCGTCAGGTGTTGCAGCGACTCGAATATGAAGGATTGGTCGAAACCAAGAATGGCGTCGGGACGCTCGTTAGCGGCGTTGACTTCCGGGAATACAGGGACACGTACAATTTCCGCCTGCGGTTAAGTGAGATGTTGGGGGATTTCTGCTCCCCTCTCGACGCCCCCCCGGCACTTGAGCGCATTGAAGGACTTATTCCCCGGGCCATGGCGTTGTCAAACGGCACCCGAAATTATGACGAATTCTGGTCGATCCTGCATGAGCTCCATTATTCGATCAACGAATTGATCAAAAACAGGGAACTGCGGCAGACGCATGACAGGTGTTATTTCCAGGCGTCACGTGTTTGGTACAACTTCGTCACCGACCTGTGGGAAGAGGAAATTGAATATCTGAACCGCGAACTCGAAGAGTGCTGCCGCGCGTTACGAGCCGCTGATATGCGTGCCCTTGGCCTAGTCCAGCGCAACTACATCTCCTTTGGACTTGCCCGAATTGCACGCTTCATAACCGGTTAGTCGAAAGCATCGTCGCTATTAGGTCTGCCACGCATAGTTCGATCACCATAGATTTCATATAGAGGAGCACACATCGTGAGTAGAGACTCCGTATTTAGAGCCGAATTTGACAATGGCCGACACGATCGTGCCAAGGCCGGTTTCGTACTGCTCGCAACCGAGCAGACGATCGAAGATGACATGTTCACGCTGCTTCCGAAGGGCGTAGGGATCCATTTCACCCGGGTTCCCAACCCCGACAGCATCACGCGGGAATCCCTCGACAACATCGCTGCCAGCCTCGCCGAGTCCGCGGCACGGATTCTTCCCGACGGCAGTCTCGATGTCATCTGCTATGGATGCACATCCGGGAGTCTGGTTGTCGGAGAAAAGAAGGTCTTTGCAGAATTATCGCGCGGCGCTCCAAACGCAAAGACAACCAGTATGGTGACAGCTGTCATTCGGGGGTTGAGGGCAGTTGGCGCCAGACGCATCGTCATTGGGACGCCGTACCTGGACGAAATCAACAAGCTAGAAAAAATCTACCTCGAAAACGAGGGCTTCGAAGTCCTCGCCATCCACGGCCTTCAACTTGAAAAAGACAGCGATATGGTGCGTGTAACGCCCAATAGCATCGTGCAATTGGCGCTGTATCTCGACCGCCCGGACGCCGATGCAATCTTCATCAGCTGCGGGGCGCTCAGATCAATCGAAGTCATCGACGAGATCGAACGATTCACCGGCAAACCTGTCATCACAAGCAATCAAGCGGTCGCTTGGGATGTTATGCGACTTGCCGGAATGGACGACCGCATCAGTGGATTCGGGCAGCTGCTATCCCAGCATTGAAAGAATATGCGAACGAATTGCGGCCCGTGAAGTAACGACGTGACCAAGCCTCTGATGGCTGCCATCGTCACTGAACGCACTCATCGTACAATCTTCGATTCGGCAGTCTCCGATGACTCGACCTCGTCCAACTATCGACCTGCGGGCTCTTGAAGCGTTTGTCGCCGTGTGTGAATCGGGGTCGATGACCGCCGCCGCCAAGCTGCTGCAAGTAAGTCAAAGTGCGATAAGCCAATCGATCGCGTCGCTCGAACGCGAGCAGAGCACAGACCTCTTTGATCGGGAGAGTCGCCCACCCCGACCAAATCTCGCCGGCCGCGCCTTGCTTGAGCTTGCGGGCCCGCTGTTGAAACAGGCACAAGCTGTCAGCAGCAAGCTAAGAGACGTGTCGCGAGGCGAGGCCCTTCCAGTCCGGCTTGGGTGCGTTGACTCCTTCGCCGCAACAGTGGGTCCGGAGTTGATCCGTGCTGTGTCCGGATCGACCCGTCAGATTGAAATGTGGTCCGGGCTCACCCCGGCGCTTTCCGGCCAGATCCACCGGCGCGAAGTGGACGTTGTGGTTTGCACTCAGACCACCATCACCGATACGCGACTGATCGAAGTGCCGCTTTTGTCGGAGGCCTTTCTCGGGGTGGCTTCGCGCCGCTGGTTTGAAAGTCATGGGGGAGAAAAGGCTGATTGGGTGCGGCTCGCTGCCGAGCTTCCGCTGATTCGCTATACAGCTCGTTCGGTAATCGGACAGCAGATTGAGAGGCTGGCTCGACACCTGAACATTGACTGCGCACGTCGTTACGAGTTCGATGCGACGGATCCTTTACTCAGCCTTGTTAGCGCAAATCTTGGATTTGCAATTTCGACACCGCTCTGCCTTTGGCAAGCACGCCACTATCTCGACGATCTGGTCGTGTTCCCACTTCCTAAGAGCAATCTAAGTCGAAGGGAATTCTTTATTTTGCACCGGCGTGGTGAGTGGGACGAATTCGTCGATGAGATCTCGGTACTCACGGGGAACGCTCTTGATGAGCTTATTCGGCCCGCGCTCAAGAAATTGTTACCACAGATGTCTGCAGCCGCACTACGACATTCCAACGTAACGGAAATTCATCGTGACTGAGATATACAAATTGACGCGAGGGAAGGCCCCGCTGCTTATTTCGATCCCACATCTCGGGACACATATCCAAAACGAACTGAGAGAGACATACACCGACGCCGCATTAGCGCTTGCCGACACTGACTGGCACCTCGATCGACTCTATGATTTCGCGCATGAACTCGGGGCTACGGTCCTTAGTGCGAATGTGTCCCGCTACGTCATCGATCTGAACAGGCCGTCTTCGGACGAAAGCCTTTATCCGGGGCAACTGACGACCAGCTTATGTCCCGAGCAGACATTCCGCGGTGAAGCAGTATATCGGGACGGCCATATTCCCTCGACAGATGAAAAAATCTGGCGAGTGAAAGCGCACTGGCAGCCCTATCATGATTGTCTTGCAGAGGAACTTCGTCGGCTTCGTGGAGAGAATCCGCATGTACTCCTGTGGGATGCACATTCGATTGCGAGCGTTCTACCACGCCTGTTCGACGGCAAACTCCCGGACCTTAATATAGGCACACAGGACGGTCGCACTGCTGCCGAATGCGTACTTCGCGCTGCGACCAGTGGCGCCGCGAGAAGCGGATACACCTGGGTCGCCGACGGTCGATTCAAGGGTGGGTTCATCACCCGCCACTATGGTGCCCCGCAAGAGGGTATTCACGCCATCCAGCTTGAGATGAGCCAGAGCACTTACATGGAGGAAGTCGCTCCATTCCGGCTGATCTCGCACCGCGCACGGATGGTTAAGCAGACGTTGAAAACGATGGTCGGAAGCGCGCTCGATGCGATGAATACGTTGTAAAATCGCCCCTCCCACTGAGACGTCGGTCACATCATCGCATTGGCTCGCATCCAGCCCCGCGATCAAGGGTGATCGGTCGTTTTCACATCGCGCATAGTACTGAGGCGGAACTCGATATACAACCGTCGCAATCACTGCATGAGTCAGTACGGGAGGAGCTTCGCCGACGCATTGCGTCCGGTGCATACTCGTTGTCCCCCATTCCTTCGACTGCCATGTTGAGCGAGGAATTTGGCGTCAGTTCAATCACCGTAAAGCGCGCCTTGCGTGGCCTCTTCAAGCGGACGGAGAACTGACCGCAGTTCCCTGGAAAGGAACGTATGTCAAGCGACAACAAAGATTGCTGTGTCAGCTTGACGTGAAGCAGCCTTCGTTGCAAGACACGACCATCCAGGCCGTTTCGGTTACGCGAGAGAAGATATCTGATCCGACAATGAACACACTTGCCCCTCCCGATCACGTTATGCTCTGCATTCGGAAAACGATCTGGACAGATGGCGCGCCGTTCATGTACGACATAACCTATCTTTCGCCTGAGATCGATTATGAGATCGTCGAGGAATTCGGCGAGCGGTTCGTAGTCGATGTACTAAAGACACACTCAATCCACATTCAAAAGACGCACATAGTTACCGATGCAGCACCTGCCGCTGGGGCAGTCGAAGGAATATTTGACGTACCGAACGGATATCCCATGCTTCGCCGCCTGTACAGGATGAAAACGAGCGATCCGGGTATTACCGTCTACGGCGTGGTCCAGGCACCGTTCGATCGACTCGCACACGGTAGACTTCCCGTGAATCATGACTTGCGATAGCGGGGTCCGCTGGACGGGACCGCTGACCACCCCCTGATGTCCGCAAGCACTTCCTCATATTGTGCCGCCTGGGCCGCCGCCCGCTCCTCCGACGCGGCCATTTGCGCTTTCAGTTCCTTAAATGTAGCCATGATCCCCCGACCGTCGAATATGGTCAGCGCGATCTTAGCTCGCTTCGGTTTTGCTCGAGTGATAGCTGCCCCAGAAGGGAAGCGTTTCCAGTCGTCGATCGCGCTTGCCGCTCGCACAAGCAAATCTGGTAAGTAGACCCGGGGATTTGCACCCCGAGTCTCTCGCAGAACCGTACGTGAGGCTCCCCCTTCGTGGGTTCCACTTATAAGGTTTTCCCTTGGCATCACGTGCAGAGTTCCCAAGTTCCATACCCGAGCCAAGACTAGAGTCACGCCACCTAAACATCGGACACCATGTGGCCAATAAGCAGGTTGCCACCACACTGATCCCGGGAGTAACGGGCGCCCCCGGTTTTGATGTCGTCTAAGTTGGTTTCGATGCGTCATCAGCGGTTCACTTTCGTTCGTCTCTCCAACCCATACATGACGTGTTTGATCACGCCTTTTGACCGTAACGTTCACCACCGCAGCGTATCCGACTGAAGCAGCTTACGGCTGTTTGAAGTCAACTCCTGCAAATCGACCTCGGAGGGCCTACCTCCATCGTAAGCGCCTCACGCCGGCCGTTCGCGATGGTTGCGCGCGCGTGGCATGCTGTTGATAGCGCGTTGATTGAGAGCTCGTGGGTAGCTTACAGGAGACGTTGCGTCGCGTTTCTGTTGAGAAGGCCTCCATAACGCAGATCTCCGACGAATATGGTGTTTCGCGGCCAACCTTCTATCAGGCGCGAGCGGACTTCGAGCAAGGAGGAATCGCAGGACTGGTTCCGAGGAAACGAGGGCCGCATGGTCCGCACAAGATCCAGGGTGAGGTGTTGGCGTTCCTCAAGTTACAACACACGCCCGGAGAACCACTTCGGGCGCGCGAACTGGCAAAGCTAGTTCGCAAAGAATTTGGTCTGGATGTACACCCGAGAACGATCGAGCGAGCGTTCGGTGTAAAAAAAACGGTGGAATAGCGGGATGCTGTGCTTGGCCGTCGGCCGTGTCGGCGCCGATCACCGCGCAATACGAGGTGATGCGTTCCGCCGCTCTTGGCCAGGCCTTGCCTGTAGAGGCTCGGCGCGGACTCAGCGTCTTCCTTGCGCGAGGGATGTGGGCGTGGGCACGCATGATGGTTCCGGGGCGTGCACCGCCCGAACCAAATGTTACTCGGTCATCGTCGAACGCTCAGCCCATCGAGCGTCAAGGCTTTATCTACGTACTCGCAGGCATGGCTGTGACGGTCAATGAGCGGAGAACACCGTGAACGCGTCCCTTAAAGTTCAGCCTCACCACCTCGAACGGAGCGCTTACCTCTACGTCCGGCAGTCGTCGATGCGGCAAGTCCTCGAGAACGTCGAGAGCACAAAGCGACAATATGCCCTGCGTGGACGCGCGACGGCGCTCGGCTGGCGTGACGAGCAGATCGTCACTATCGATAGCGACCAAGGGGAGTCTGGAGCATCGGCGTCCTGGCGGGAGGGGTTTCAACGATTGGTCACCGACGTGGGCATGGGTCGCGCAGGCATCGTCATGGGCCTGGAGGTGTCGCGCCTGGCACGAAACAATGCTGACTGGCATCGGCTTCTGGAAATCTGCGCGCTCGCTGATACGCTGATTCTCGACGAAGACGGGATATACGATCCAGCAAGCTTCAATGACCGGCTCCTGCTTGGGCTCAAAGGAACAATGAGTGAAGCGGAGCTTCATGTTCTCAAAGCGCGCTTACGAGGCGGCATTCTGAACAAGGTGAATCGAGGCGAGTATCGGTGCCTGCTACCGACCGGCTTCGTATATGACGACCTTGGCAACGTAGTGCTTGACCCAGATTCCCAGGTCAGAGAGACCATCACATACTTCTTTGAGACGTTCTTGCGAGTCGGCTCTGCCAGCCAGACAGTCAAGGTCTTCAAGAAGGAAGGCCTCCTGTTTCCATCCCGTATGCGCAACGCGAAGTTCCTGGTCTTCCAGCACCTCACCGCGTCGACGGCACTTCGCATGTTGAACAATCCGCGCTACGCAGGCGCTTACGCCTACGGCCGGAGGCACTATCGCAAACTCGCAGACGGGCGGAAAGTGCCGAGAAAGCGTGATCGCAATGACTGGATTGCTTGCATTCCGGATGCCCATCCTGGATACATTACCTAGGAGCAGTATCAACAGAACCTTGCTGTTCTGGAGACGAATGGTCGTGGGTATAAAGTCGCGCGATCATCGCCACCTCGCGAGGGAGCTGCACTTCTCCAGGGACGCGCCATCTGCGGTCGTTGTGGTCGGTATCTCCGGCTCCGGTACGCTACGCGACGCGACGCGAACGACAGGAAGCCCGGTATGTCTGCGATCGAGCACAAGGCGCTCGTGGAGAACCTTGCTGCCAGTCAATTGCCGGAGCGCCGATTGATGAAGCAGTTGGCGCATTGATCGTCGCGTCGATGACTCCGGCTGCCGTTGAGTTGGCATGGGAGATACGCAGGGAAATCGAAGCGCGTCACGATGAAGCCGATCGATTACGCCTGCGCGCTATCGAACGCGCCAAGTTCGATGCAGATCTTGCGCAACGGCGCTTCATGCTGGTCGACCCAAGTAACCGACTGGTCGCCGACACACTCGAGCAAGAATGGAACGACAAGCTGCGCATATTGGCCGACGCGAGAGAACAAAGGGAGCGTAGCCAGCAGCAGGAGCGTCTCATACTCGACGATGCGATCCGCGACCGGCTCATCGCAATGACAGCGGACTTCAAAACACTTTGGCGTGATCCATCGCTGGCGAATCGAGAGCGAAAGCGGCTGCTAGCCTACATCGTCGAGGACGTCACACTGGTCAAACTTCCAGACGAAGGGACAACAAAGATTCACGTTCGCTTCAAGGCCGGCAAGACTGAAACGCTCACGGCGCAGAATCCCAAAACATCTGCACAACAGGTCAAAACCCAGCCAGAGGTCCTCGAGCTCATCGACAAGCTTCTCGATGACCATACATGCTCTCAGATTGCGCAGCTCCTTAATGATCGGGGCATCCGTCCCGGCGGTTGTGTCCGTCCAGGTAAGAGCAACATTCGGTTCGACGCTCTGCGCGTCTCATACGTCGCACAGCGGAACGGACTTCGATCCCGCCGCGACAGACTGCGCGACCGCGGCATGCTCACAAAACTGGAAGCTGCAGCTCGACTCGGCATCCACGAAGCAACACTCACCAGGTGGGTCGAATACGGCCTTGTCAAACGACACGCCTACAACGATTATGCGTTCCTCTACGAAGTCCCGGATTCCCACCCGCCTGTGAAGCACAGCAGCAGATGGGATCGACTCACTGACCGCGCGACAGCGGCGCGAGCGAGCGCGGCATCCAAAACCCCCTAATCCGAGAAAAGGAGTTGTAGTATGAACCCAGCTAGTTCGCCAGGAGCCATAGCCCGTCGTCCGTGGCCCACAGGATCTTGATGAGGTCACCAAGCCCCACGACATTCAACATACCGATCGCGAATGGTTGTAGTCGCA
>NZ_JBMIQH010000062.1:0-18264 GCF_056155635.1 Paraburkholderia sp. BR10141
CTTCGATCACTTCCTCCCGTCGATGCCCCACGATGTCGGAGTTCAGGGTTGGATCTCCTGGGCGATCAGGCTGTCAAAGTCAGAAAGTTGGACGTCTTGGCTCGAAGCTCGAGCAGTCCGGCGGGTTCCCTGCTCGAAGTCCACTCGAGCCATTGGCGTGTGGCGACGGGCTCCGAGGATGTCGATGTTTGCTTTTGCGAACTCGATGGGCAGATGCTGGACGCGCGAGCCCTCGCCAGGCACTTCAATGTGGATGAAGGTAGTCGCCTTCCGATCTTGAGCGATGAACAGGCGCGGAGCATAACTGCCACCCATGAATTGCTGGCGCCTCTGGAGAATTTTTGGCGACAGCGGCTCGAACAGTTTAGAACATTGCATCCTCCTTTCCTGTCATCGTCCGTGGCTGCGGCGCCGCCCGGATGGCAGTCGAGTTCGTGGTTCAGTCCAAGTACTTTGGCTAAATTGTCCCCACTCGATCGCTCGGAATACTTGGCAACGGCTTGCCGAACTACATGGTGCCGTCGGCGTTCGTGCGGCTATCGGGGCTGCCGCTGACGGTGAACGGCAAGCTCGACCGCAAGGCACTGCCGGCGCCGGCTGACGATGCCTATGCGCGGGCGGCCTATGAGGCGCCGCGCGGGGAGCTCGAGACGGTGCTGGCAGAGATCTGGGCGGAGCTTCTAGGGATCGAGCGGGTCGGACGCCACGACAACTTCTTCGAGCTCGGTGGCCACTCGCTCCTGGCGGTGCAGGTGTCGAGCCGGCTGTCGCAGGCTGTTGGGGTCGAACTGCCGTTGTCGACGCTGTTCGCCAGGCCGGTGCTGGGCGATCTGGCGGCAAGCACCGTCGAGGTGTTGAGTCGCTGCGGTCCCCAACACCTGCCGGCGATTGTGGCCGTATCGCGTCATGAGCCGCTTGTGCTGTCGTTTGCGCAGCAGCGGCTGTGGTTTTTGGCGCAGCTGGATGAAGGCAGCACGCACTATCACATTCCGCTAGCCTTGCGGTTGCGCGAGGTGCTCGACCGCAGCGCCTGGCGGCGCAGCCTTGACTGTTTGTTTGCGCGTCATGAGGCACTGCGCAGTGTCTTTGTCGCGCCGCAGGCCAAGCCCCGGGTTGAGATCCTGCCGTCGGATGCGGGACTGCCGGTGTTTGAGCACGATCTACGGCAGAGGCCGGATGCGGCGGCGGCACTTTTGGATCTGTGCCATGAAGAGGAGTGCACGCCGTTTGATCTTGCGCGCGGGCCGCTGATCCGCGGGCGTTTGGTGCGGATTTCGGATGAGGAACACGTCTTCCTGCTGACCCAGCATCACATCATCTCGGACGGCTGGTCGATGGGCGTGCTGGTGCGTGAACTCAGCCAGCTTTACCGGGCGTTCGAGGCTGGACAGGACGATCCTTTGCCGCCGCTGGCGATCCAGTATCCGGATTATGCCGCCTGGCAACGCCAATGGCTGTCGGGGGAACGGCTGCAGAAGCAGGCGAAATATTGGCGCAACGCCCTTTCAGGCACGGCCCGTCTTGTCTTGCCGACGGACCGTGCGTGGCCGGCCCAGCAGTCATTTGCCGGGGCCAGTGTTCCTGTTGTCATCGATGCGGATCTGACGCGGGACTTGAAGCGGCTGAGCTGGCAGCATGGCACGACGTTGTTCATGACGGTGCTGGCTGCATGGGCTGCGGTGCTGTCGCGGCTGTCGGGGCAGGACGACCTTGTGATCGGGGTGCCGAGTGCCAATCGGGGTCGCCGCGAGATTGAAGAGTTGATCGGGTTCTTCGTCAACACCTTGGCGCTTCGGCTGGACCTATCGGGCGAGCCAAGCGTGTCGGAGCTTCTGGAGCGGACGCGGCGCACGACGCTGGCTGCGCAGGAGCATCAGGACCTACCGTTCGAGCAGGTGGTGGAGATCGTGCAGCCGCACCGGGCGCTTGACCACACGCCATTGTTCCAGGTGATGTTGGCTTGGGAGAACCACGCCGGTCCGTCGTTCGACCTTCCCGGGCTGAGTGTGGAGGCTGCCGACTGGCTCGATCAGGTCAAGTTCGATCTGGAGCTGAGCTTTAGCGAGCATGGCGAGAAGATCGCTGGAACACTGAGCTATGCCACGGCACTTTTTGATCAGGCGACGATCGAGCGGCAGCGTGGTTATCTGCTGGCGCTGCTGCGGGCGATGGCTACCGATGCAGGCCAGCCGGTCGGCCGCATCGATATCCTGCCGGCTGAGGAGCGCAACTATCTGCTGGAGGATCTGAACCGCACGGCAGCGGCGTATCCGTCGGAGCAGTGCATCCATGAGCTGTTCGAGGCGCAGGTGCGCCGCTCACCGGAGGCGGTGGCGGTGGTCCACGAGAACGAGAGACTGAGCTACGGCGAACTCAATGCGCGGGCCAACCGGCTGGCCCATCATCTGATCGCACTCGGAGTCAGGCCGGATCAGCCGGTGGCGATCTGCCTGAAGCGCAGCCCGGCGATGGTGGTGGGGCTCTTGGCGATACTGAAAGCGGGGGGCGCCTATCTACCGCTGGATCCGGCCTATCCGTCTCAGCGGTTGCGCCAGGTGCTGGGCGATGCCGCGCCGCAGTTGCTGCTTTGTGATGCGGCCGGCCGCGCCGCACTCGGGCCCGAGGTGCTGACCGATGTGATAGCGGTTGATCTGGAGACGGCCACGCCGGTCTGGGGCGAGCGGCCGCCTTCGGACCCGGAGCCGCGCACGCTTGGCCTCACGTCCCGCCATCTCGCCTATGTGATCTACACCTCAGGCTCAACCGGAACTCCCAAAGGGGTACAGAATGAGCATCGAGCTATTATCAATCGCCTGATCTGGATGCAAAAGGCCTATGCACTCAATACGGCTGATGTTGTCTTGCAGAAGACCCCGTTTAGCTTCGATGTCTCTGCCTGGGAATTCTTTTGGACATTGCTTGAAGGGGCAACCCTGGTGCTGGCGGTTCCAGGTGTGCACAAAGACCCAGATGCGCTTGTAAACCTGATAATCGGCCAACGCATCACCACCGCTCACTTTGTACCATCCATGCTGGCCAGCTTCATGGATACGAAGGGCGTTGATCGCTGCACATCCCTGCAGCGTCTCGTGTGTAGTGGTGAGGCGCTTTCTGCTTCCCTTACGCAGAAGGTTCGGTGCGTATTACCTTGGACCGGTCTGCACAATCTATATGGTCCCACGGAATCTGCTATCGACGTAACGGCCTGGAATTGCCCGGCTGATTTTAATGGGTCAGTGGTCCCGATCGGCCGTCCGATTTCGAACACGCGGGTTTATCTGCTGGACGGTCATGGCGCGCCCGTGCCGTTTGGTGCGGTGGGCGAGCTTTACATTGGCGGGGCGGGGGGCGCGCGGGGCTATCTGAACCGCCCCGAGCTGACAGCCGAGCGGTTCATCGCCAGTCCCTTCGTGGAGGGCGATCGGCTGTACCGGACCGGCGACCTGGGGCGTTATCTGCCGGACGGCAATCTGGAGTTCCTGGGGCGCAATGACGACCAGATCAAGATCCGGGGCTTTCGCATCGAGCCGGGCGAGGTGGCCGCGCACCTGTGCGGGCATGCGTGGGTACGCGAGGCGGTGGCGGTGGCGCGACAGAACCGCGCCGGCGACAAGCATCTTATCGCCTATGTGGTGTGTGCGCCCGAAGCTCAATCGGATGAGCTGGATGGCCCTGACCTTGCCAACACCTTGCGCGCGCATCTAAGTGCGCGGCTGCCGAACTACATGGTGCCGTCGGCGTTCGTGCGGCTATCGGAGCTGCCGCTGACGGTGAACGGCAAGCTCGACCGCAAGGCACTGCCGGCGCCGGCTGACGATGCCTATGCGCGGGCGGCCTATGAGGCGCCGCGCGGGGAGCTCGAGACGGTGCTGGCAGAGATCTGGGCCGAGCTTCTAGGGGTGGAGCGGGTCGGACGGAACGACAACTTCTTCGAACTGGGCGGCCACTCGCTCTTAGCGGTGCAACTGCTCAGTCGCGCAGTCGATCTCGGGCTCAGGTTCGGCGTCGCCGACCTCTTCCAAGCCCCCCTTCTGAAGGAAGTTGCATCGAAAGTTCGTTTGGCACCGCAGCCCAGCTGTGTGAGAGCGATTTGTGTTCGAGAAATCAGATCGCGGCCAACGGTGTTCTTTGTTCCTACAGGGTTGGGCGATTGCTCCTATGTCCCCAGCTTGGTGCAAGAAATGGACGTCGACTGTTCGGTCTACGCTTTGCCATGGCCGCAATTCAGTGCATTTCAATTTCCAAGTCTTCAAGAGATCGCCTCGCAAGCGAGCTTGGCGATTCGCGAGATCCAGCCGCGAGGTCCATATCGGTTGTCTGGATACTCGTCAGGAGGAATCTTGGCTTATGCAATTGCGCAGCAGTTACTAAACCTCAACGAAGCTGTTTCCTTCATCAGCCTAATTGACGTTTTGTTATTTGCAAATCCATCAAGGACATCATCCACCCAAATGATACAAGAAGTAGTGTTAGAGTCTCTCGAATTGAATGACGAGAAGTTCGAAATCCTCAATCGCTTCGCTGGACAAAGTTCAATTTCCCGACTTCTTGAAAAAGCTCAGAAAATCGGGGCGATCCCGCTGGATCGTGATCTTCGCAATGATATTCTGAGGTATGAAAGGGCCACGCAGTTTCAACGGGCGCTGCGCTTGTATCAAGTTCCGTCCCTTCCAGTTGAGATACACCAATTCTATGCGACCCGGCCTTTTAGCAGTCGGACACGTTCTCGACAAACTTCTCTAGGTCCAGAAGCAATTTCGCCTTTGCGGGGTTGGGACCGAATTTTAAGTGCGGAGGCCATTCATGCCGTGCCAATTCCGGGCGACCACGTGACTATGATGGATGTCCCGGAGAACCGCCAAGTTCTGGGTCGGGCGATCTCAACGGCCTTAATCAGAACTCTTAAATAGTCGTCCGTGAATGACCTTGCCCCCGAGTTTTATCCCGTCCTGAGTTCGCTCTGGCCGGTGGATTTACCCGAATGGGCGGTGGTAGTGGCGGGAGCGGGTGCGGAGCCGGCCCCGGCAAAAGCCACATCGCCAAGGCCATCGCCTACAACGCCACCCTGCAGGGAATGAAGGTGAGCTACGTCGCGACATCGTGCTCGCCGGCTATGCCGTGGAAACGCGTGCCGATCAGGACCGGTTGCTCAAGGCCCTCGTCGAGCCCGAACTTCTCGTGCTTGACGATCTGTTCCTCGCCAAACGCATTCCCGATGCCGCGGCCGAACTGCTGCAGACCGTGGTCCATCAACGCTACAAGCAACGCCGCAGCATCCTCGTCACGTCCAACCGCCTCGTCCAGGACTGGAGGCGCTACCTTCGCGACAGCACCATGGCCTCGACGATCCTTGATCGCCTGCTGCACCGCTCCAAACTCCTCGAGTTTGAAGGCAAGAGCTATCGCCTGCGGGAAGCCGCCGCCAGACTTGCCGTCACTGAGGAATCCGACGCATAATCCGCTCGTCCTGCCCGGGGGGAATTTAGCCGCCCACAAGTGGAGGAGTTTGAACTGCCCATCGGGGGTCATAAGGTAAGCGTCTCGCCGCGGCCGCTCTGGCGTGCTGATTGAGATTTTGGGTAATTGGTACCCACCAAATTATGGTGGATACCAAAGTGAACAAGACGTGGGGCGATGGCGCCGCAGTCGGCGCATATAAGCGGCCGAACTTTCCGACCGAGTTCAAACGGCAACTGGTTGAACAGTCTTTCGAACCGGGCGCGTCGGTGGCGTTGATCGCGCGCAGCAACGACATCACTGCGAACCTGTTGTTCAAATGGCGACGGCTTTATCTTTATCTGGCAGGAGAGTACGGTTTGCCAACGCTTCCGGAGGGCGCAACGCCGAAGCGGGCACCGGAGGTGCCGTCGCTGTCGCCCGTGGATGTAGTCGCTGAAGCGGCGGAACATACGCCACCGATGGCAGTCGATACAGCACACTCGCCAGAGGATCTTTGCGAGATCGAGTTCGACCGTGCACGCTTGAGAGTTCGCGGCAACGTGTCACCGGATATGCTGCGGCTGCTGATCCGGGAGCTATCCCGATGATCGGCCTGCCGGCAGGCACTCGCACCTGGATCGCCGCAGGCGTCACCGACATGCGTAGTGGTTTCCCGGCTCTTGCTGCGAAGGTGCAAGCGGCACTCGAAGAGAATCCGCTCGGCGGCGACGTGTTCATTTTTCGGGGACGTCGCGGCGATCTGGTAAAAATTCTCTGGGCAACCGATGACGGACTATGGCTTCTGGCGAAGCGAATTACCTGGGCCACCTGCACGAATTCGTGTTCGGCGACACCACTACGGGGTGCCCGATCCGGACTTCCCGAGTGACCCGCCGATGCTCAACGAAGCGCGGGTGAACCTGGGCCGTGCGCTCGGTGCGCTGAAGTCATTCACCTACATCTACGATTGCGGCGACAACTGGCAGCATCGTGTGAAGCTCGAGAAGGTCCTGGCGCCTGATCCCCAGTTGCGCGCGCCCATCTGCCTGGACGGCCGCAATGCCTGTCCGCCGGAAGATGTTGGCGGCGTACCCGGCTACGTCGAGTTCCTCGACGCGATCATCGATCCCGCTCATGAAGAACACCAGCGATTACTCGACTGGTGTGGCGGCAGTTTCAGTCCCTCTGCCTTTGACCTTCCGGACGTCAATGAACGCCTCTTCGAGATCAAATTCTGATCGTCAAGACGGCCGCCAAATGTCGCTTACGATCAAAAGCGCGTTCCATGACGCCCGGAGCGCGTTCGCCGATCGCACGGACCTCTCCTCAACTGAACGGGTCCGCCGGCGATCACAGCGTGCCGCCGAGGCGCGTTCGCTTGCGCTTGCCGCGCCGCGGGATGGCGCGCACGGCGCAACTCAGTCGCACAACGAAATCCTTTGGCATGGCCCGTCGATCACGTATGAGGTGCGGGCCAGCGGCGAGGTTGATTACCGCAAGGATGGCGCGGCGCTGCTCGTCGACGAGGGCCGCTCGCTGCGGCTGTGGGACAGCGAGCGCGACGCGATCGAGATCGCGCCACGCTTTGCCCAGCAGAAGTTCGGCTCCACGCTGTCCCTGTCCGGCCCCGAGGACTTCCAGGCGGCCGCGGCACGCGTGGCGGCGGACCTACGTATGCACGTCGTGTTCGAGCAGCCGGAAACCGAGCGCATGCGCCAGATCCGTTTATATAGACCGGACGCAGCCCTTGGCGTTGCAGGCTGCGCGACGTACGCGCTCCGCGCTCGCCGGCTGGCCCTGGGCACGCAACTGCCGCACGATACGAGGACGACGGCAGCTGCCGCGACTCGCCGGGTAGATGGTGGCGACCGCGGCGTCCAGCGCTGCATTGGCCTGAGCGCGCCTGCTCGATCCGCGGCGACGCCACTGGCAATAGCCGCTGCGCGATACATCAAGCATTCGGCACAGGCGGCTGACGCGGTACTGGTCGCGGTGGGAATCGATCCATGCGTACTTCACCGCGACCCTTTCGCGAAGTACGCCGTCGCTTTTGAGAGATTTCGATGTCCAGCTTCGCACTGGCCAATTCGTTGCGCAACCGGCTGTTCTAGGCTTCCAGCGCACTGATCGGGCGAGTTGTTCGTGCCGTGACCGCTTCGCGACCACTCGCCGGGCCAACGCCCTCGAATCGGCGGCCACGCCGCATCCAGTTCCCTAGCGTCGCCACTGGTACCCCAAGCCTTCGTGCAGCCTCGTGCTGCCCGACTGATTTGGCAAGCCTGACGGCCTCGATCATGAATTCGTCTGTGTGTTGCCGTTTCGGCACTGACCTTTCTGACATGCAACCCCTCCGTACAGTAGGAAATTAACAAAATTCCTGCTGTACGCGAAATCGAGGCACGGTCAAACCCGCAATCACTTGAATCAATTCACAAGGTCAGCTACCTCGATCACAGCCATTCCGCAGAGATCCTGGTTTGCATTTCCCACAGCGGCGGCACGGCTAGCCGCTTGTGGGAGTAGCCAGCGAGCGAGCGCCTCCTTGACTTGCATCAAAGTGCAAGCGAGCACTTGTTGGCGGAAGGCTCGGCGCATCTCCTTCGTCACACCGCGACGCTCCGAACGATCGGCTGCACTGGCGAGAGTATATGGTGCCAGAGGTTTGTCGAGTCGCTTGATGACTGAGATGATGGCTTCTTCGAGGGTCTGTTGGCTAAAGCTTGCGTCCTGGATCTCGCGCACCGAGCCCGCGAAATCCGCGTAGGTGCCCGCCAGCCGGGGATCGCGAAACGAACTCATCGTAAAAAGGCCATCCTCCGCGCTATAGCTGGCCCAGCCGCCGTAGGCGCCCCCCTCTTCGCGCAGCTTGCGGTGCAGCGCAAGATGGGTCAGGAGCTCGGCGGCAACAGCGAGAGGCGCAGCATCGGGATGCTCGACACTAGGCGCGGCCCATGCAATGTGGCAATGGTTCACCTGGCTTGCCACACGCAAGGCCACGTTGGCGACTTCATGAGCACGCGAGATCGCGTCAGATGCACCCAGCCTGCCCGCCCGAGAGGGGCGCAGGTCCAATGCCTTCGAGGCCTCGAGCGACGATCCGTTCAGGCCAACCCAAATGACGCGATTGGGCACCTCCAGCAACAGCTGGTGAATGCGCTTCAGGTGGTCGGCGATAGCTTGAACGCCCTCCGGCGACTCCAGCATCTTGCCTAGCGCGGCGACGAATGGCAGAGAGGCTAGGCCGTGCACGCGGTGGGCAAATTGCCGACGAATCGAGTAGGGCGCGGCCGCGGCCAGAGAAGCGTACTGGCCGGCCGCCGCTGCTAAGCCGTTGACTTTACGCGCGACGCGCGCTTTGGTCAAAAACGAGATGCGGTCGAGTTCATCGAATCGCGGCACCAAGGCCCACGCCGCGATGGCGGAGGGGATTCCGGCTTCGTCCCCAGTCAGCGCGGAGGCATGAACGTTCAGTTGCGGCGTCAGGCTCGTGCGACCGGCCTCCACCAAGGTGTCCAGCGTCATTGAGAATGAGGACACCTGACGCTGGCGCCATCGGCCCGCTTCTTCAAATCCCAAACTACCAGTCCCGAGGTCCGGCACGATGTCGGCGTACAGGGATAGCCAGGGCCAATCGTCCTTCGGGGCCGTGCTCAGATCGAAAAGCGTGGTCGCATAGGTGATGCCGTTGGTGGCGCCACCGACGACGCTAATCGAGCTGTGCTGATGTTGAATCTCTGGGAACGCGATGGGCTCACGCCTGAGTTCGCTCGGCTGAACGCAAGGCAGTACATCGATGTTGCTTCGAGCCTTCCGGTGTTCGGCCAGAGCGGCCTCCTCGGCGCCGATCTGGCGACGCTCGTCGTCGCTCAGCTCGCGCTCCTTCAGCGCGAGCGCCTTGGCTTCCTGCGCCTCGCGCAGAGTCGCGAAGTCGGCATCTGCAATCACGTGCGTGGCCAGAAGATTCGGGTGATTGATCAGCTCACGGACGGCACGCTTGAAGAAGGCCGGGTCCTCAATCTCTTTCTCGAGTTGCTGAAGCACGGGTTCGATATCGAATGCCGTTGCGACATCGCCTCCGTTCATCAGCAAGGGTATGGCGTCAAGCAACCGGCGCAGTGCGTCTGGGATTGTGTCCCCCTGAATCTCGCGCTGTGCAAAGCGCATGTCGCGCAGTGCGGTTTTGAGGACATCCACCGGAACGCCGTCAGTTGCGGCGTCCTCGAGGGCTTGCTCGATACAGCTCTTTGCTCGCTCCACCTGTGTCTCGGTCAATCCTTCCATGCCAATATGCAGCACAAGCTGGCGCAGGCCGCTGTCGACGAAATTCATCTGGCTTGGTCGGCCGAAGCCGGCCGACTGCATCGCCTTCATCACCGGCGCGGAGGCGTCGCCAAGCAAGCCGTGGCTCAGTAGCCGAAGTCGTGCAGTGGCTAGCGGGTCGGTGGATTCACCGAAGCGCCAGCTGAGCTGTAGGCCATGTTCGTCAGGGCGCGCTTGAGCCGACGGTACTCTGACCTGAGCGCGGCGCGGTGCTATCCAGTCAGCAGCCAGCTCTGGCCGACGCGCCGGGCACCGTCCCGTGCGGCGCGAGAGCACGCGCTCAACGAGCTTGGCCTGAATCTCCTTTGCCTCGATTCGACCAGCGCTCATGAACATCGCTTGCGAAGGGTGGTAGTGGCTGGCGTGGAACTCCAGCAGCATTTCGTGTGAAAGCTCCGGGATGACGAGCGGGTCGCCGCCGTAGTTCTCGGCGTAGGACGTTCCGGGGAACAGAGCCTTGTTGAGGCCGGAGTACAGGATGCTCAGCGGATCGCCAAACGCGCCCTTCATCTCGTTGAGCACTACACCTTGACGGATCAGGCGATCGTCCTTGAAGGAATGGCGCCAGCCCTCCTGACGGAAGCTAAGGTAATCCAGCTTGGGGAAGAAGGTCGCGTCAAGATAGACGTCGAGCAGATTGAAGAAGTCGGTGCGATCGGTACTCGCGAACGGATAGACCGTGCGGTCGGGGTACGTCATCGCATTCATGAAAGTCGCCGTTGAGCGCCGCAGCATTGCGAAAAACGGGTCCGCCACCGGGAAACGCTCCGAGCCGCACAGTGCAAGATGCTCGAGGATATGGGCACGCCCGTCGCTAGCTTGCGGAACCGTCGGAAAGCCCACCAGGAAAGCGAACTCGTCCTGGTCGCTGGCCAAATGTACATGACGTGCTCCGGATGCGGGGTCTAGGTATTGCTCGAGCTGCGCGCGCAGATCCGGGATGGGGTGACTGGAGATGTGTTCGAAGGAGGTCATTGTGATTCAGTGTCGGGTTGGCTGATCGACGAGGTACGGCTAAGCGCAGCGGCGCGTGGCCTGTCCTTACGTTCCACTTATGCAACGCCCCTCATTGGTCAAAAAGTTTCAAGCTGTCTAATGATCCCTACTTCGTAGAGAAGGTGCGCGATATTGTCGGGCTGTACCTGAGCCCACCGACCAATGCTTTGGTGCTGTGCGTCAACGAAAAGAGCCAGTGCCAGGCGCTAGAGCGGACGCAGCCGATGTTGCCGATGGGGCGGGGCTATCTTGAGGGAGTGACGCATGACTACGTCCGGCAGGGCGCTACCCGCTGTTCGCCGCCCTCAATACGGCAACGGGTGAAGTCATCGCGCAATGTAAGCCGCGCCACCGTCATCAGGAATTCCTCGCGTTTCTCAGGCATGCGGATCAGGCGGTGCCCGCACAATCTCGATGTGCATCTGATCGTCGACAACGATGCGACGCATAAGCATCCGAAGGTCAGGGCGTGGCTGGCCAAGCATACGCTACCACATGCACTTCACGCCGACGTATTTTCGCGACATTCGTTAATGTTTAGTTTCGCACACTCTCCAATTTCGTTGTTCATGGCCTCCTACCCGTGTTGACCAATGTTTGACCTACCTCAAGGTCGCCGTTACAGCCGTAGATGAATGGACTCAATTTTGCCTCTGTTGAATTTCCAGTGGGGGGTATCGTCCCGACTTCTGCATAAACACGACGAGGGCAGGTTATGCACAGCAAGCTGTTCGAAGCCGCATTGGGCGTGAGCAATGAAACGAACGCGTCCGTGCGCCGGTCAAACCCGGCAAGGTGTTGTGAATGAAAGAGTCATACGTTGAAGGTCTAGCCAACCACAACGGCCTCGAGTCATGCGTGTGCGTCCGTAAGGGCGTAGGCGAAGCGTTGGCAGAGGTACGCATGGGCCAGGTATCGAGCTGCGAAATCCATTCCCCGTTCCGAAAGGTGCGGGCTGATCGGGGTGCCGAGGCGCTTGACGCTTGCCGAAAGCCACACCGGGATTGCCGTATTGGCAAGGCAATCCCGGACCCCGCGCGGTCGGAGACCCTGAGCACGTGCGGAAACACCTTGCATGGGAACCGGGAGATCCCGCGCCCTACTGCGTCGCGCTGGGAAGCGTGGAACGAGCATCAACATTGCGAAGACGACGAAATGAAGCCCTGCAAGCGTCTGCGGAAGTCGCTCGTAATCTCGTGCGAGCCGCCGGAAGCGATTCAACAAGCCAAAGCTGCGCTCGACCACCCAGCGACGCGGCAGGAGGACAAAGCCTTTTTTCGCCTCCGGCAGCTTGATGGCCTGCCGTTCAATGCCTTCATCACGCGCGGCCTGCGTCGCGTCCTCACCTGTATAGCCTTGGTCCGTGAATGCCACCGTCATTGTTTGACCCGATACCTCCTGAACCTGGCGGGCAAGCTCGGCAACCTGCGCTCGCCCCTGCTCGTTGGCCGGCGTAATGTGCACAGCCAGCAGATTGCCCAGCGTATCGACCGCCATGTGTACCTTGCTGCCACGCTTGCGGTTATAGCCATCGTAGCCCGCACGCGGGCCGCTTTCGCACGTGGACTGCAACGTGCGTCCATCCAGGATAACCGCGCTGGGTTGCCCCCGGCGCTCCTGGGCGATACGCAGCACCGAACGCAATTCGCTGACCATCGCATCGAAACAACCCGCGTTCAGCCAACGTTTGTGTTTGCTGATAGACCAGTTCCGACGGCGGGAAGTTGGTCGGCAGCATACGCCACGAGGCACCGGCTCGCGCCATCCATTTGCGTGCTCCTTCGGAGAAAACGATGTGTGCAAGCTCCGTTTTACCCAGTCGGGCTTACTTCCGCGGCCCTCCCACATAGCATCTAATGCGACACACAACCGTCATGGATCCCAACATCATTGTTGGCATGCGGTCAGGCGCCTGAGCGCGTTGCAGGAGGCAGCACCGTTGCGGCATGTAGAACCTCCACCGAGATCGACCGCAGCGGCGCCTCGTCAATGAAACGGTCCAGCAGTTCGCGCACGTCGTGGTCGATGAAATCGGCGCGGGTTGTGTCGACGATGAGAGTCGCCCGATCCGGGATATGCGCAAGCATCTCCTTGAGCGCCACCTTGCCGAGAAACGACACATCCTTGCGAAACGAGAGCAGGAAATGGTCGTCGTGTCGCGCGAGGGCAATAGGCCGATGCAGATTCGCCCACAACGCGAGCGCGGCGCTGCACAGCACGCCGAGGACAATTCCGGTGAGCAGATCGGTGGCGAGCACCCCGGCAATCGTTACAATGAATGGCGTGAACGCTGCCGCTCCCTGTTTCGCGAGCATAATGAACAGCGACGGTCTGGCGAGCTTGATGCCGGTATGAATGAGAATGGCGGCGAGACTCGCGAGCGGAATCAGGTTGATCGCATCCGTGAGCGAGAACACGCTGACGAGGAGTAGCACGCCGTGCACGATTGCGGAGAGCCTGCTACGCGCGCCGGCGTGGACGTTGGCCGAACTGCGGACGATGACGGATGTGATGGGCAATCCCCCGATGGCGCCTGCCACCATATTGCCGACGCCTTGCGCTTTGAGTTCGCGATTCGGTGGTGCGGCGCGACGCTGCGGGTCGATCTGCTCGACGGCTTCGAGGCTCAGGAGCGTTTCTAGGCTCGCGACAACGGCAAGCGTCAGGGCGACGATCCAGATTTCTGGATCCACAAGGCGCGCGAAGCTCAACCCGAACTCAGCGAAATGCAAGGCGTCGTGGAGCGCCGCCAACGATTTGATGGCCGGCAACGCTACGCGGAGCTCAGGTGGCAACGCGAGCGTGGCGCCTAACGCGCCGCAAACCAGCGTCGCGCTTACGCCCGCAACTACGACGACAAGCGGCGCGGGCACGAACCGCACTAGGGCGAAGCGTCGCAATGTATGCGTGTCCCAGGCCGCAAGGATGGCCAGCGAGATGGCGGCTACAGTACAGACTATGGGCGAGATGGATGCAAGCGCGCCTGCCAACGATTCGGTGTTGCCGCCCGACGTCAGACCGACTGCGAGTGGAACCTGCTTGATGATCAGCAGCAGGCCGATTGCGGCGAGCATTCCCTTGATGACGGGTGTGGGCACATACGACGCGAGCTGCCCGGCTCGAAGCGTGCCGAAGCCGAACTGGATGGCGCCCGAGAGCAGCAATGCAATAAGGAATGCAGAGAAACTACCGAGACGCGCGATGCCGTCGACGACGATCACGACGAGGCCCGCGGCGGGGCCGCTCACACTGAGGGACGATCCGCTGAGCAAGGCGACGACGATGCCACCAACGATGCCAGACACCAGCCCGGCTAGCGGCTCTGCGCCGGAGGCTTTTGCAATGCCGAGACACAACGGCAGCGCGACGAGAAAGACTACAGCGCCGGCTGCGAGGTCACGTAGAAGCGCAGAAGGGAAAGCTTTCGAAGTCATGACGGAAACGAAAAATAGTGAAGGGTGAATACCGCGACGGCGAAACTTGTGCGACTGCCATGTTCCGGTGAACGAGGTAAGCGGAGCGATCTGGAGCGGCTCAGACGGGGGCGATTGCCTTCCTTGTTTCAGGCCCGTAGCCCGACACGAGTTCGCGCATCTGGCCGTCGTTCAGTGAAAAGATCCAGCCGTGCACAAGGGGAGAGGGTGCACGCCCACGCACGAGCGGATGCTCGCGCAGCAGGCGTACCTGTTCGAGTACATTAAGTTCGACGAGCCGGTTGATGCGTGCCTCTTCCGATGGCAGGCGAGCGAGCGCCGCGTGATGCGTGTGTGCGAGTGCGCAAAGCGGCCTGATGTGGCGGTTGAAGTGCGGCGAGGCATCGGCTGGCGGAAGTAGCGAGGCGCGCACGCCCCCGCATCCGTAATGCCCGCAGACAATGATGTGCGCGACCCGCAGCTCACACACCGCATATTCGAGCACGCTCATGGTGTTGTCGTCATCAGGATGAAAAAGGTTAGCGATGTTGCGATGAACGAATAGATCCCCCGGCGCGCACTGGGTGATGGTTTCGACGGGTACGCGGCTATCTGAGCAGCCAATCCAGAGCACTTGCGGTTTCTGCCCCATGGCTAGCGCGCGAAACAAGTTTGGTTCGCGCCGTCCGATTTCCTGGGCCCACGCGACATTGGCGACGAGCATGCGTTTTGGAAGATTCACGAGTCGAGACTCCAATCAGGTCGTTGGCTTCGATCAATGCTTGCGAATAGCCTTCTATCAAAAAGATGGGTCGTTCCAAAATGACGCTGGACGACGCCAATACGTGGCGCGGACTTCGCGGTCTCCCGTCAATCAACCCACCCAGTGCACTCGGCCGCCGCCGGGATGCCCTAGCAGGCCGCTGGAATACAGCCCAACGGAGACGGCCTTGTTCCGCTTACGCGGTTCCTGCCGAAAATTTTTCTGATTGCGCAATCTCAACGCGAATTCAACGTTGTTTTGGCGGGTTGAGGCTACTTTTTTTGGCCTCATTGCCGCTTTCCCGCCACTATGGACGCACCTGTGCCAGCGATCGCATGCGCACAAGGTTGTAGGCCGCCATATTCAACACGAACATCTGGTCCACCTTCTTCAAGCCACGCACCATCACCTGGCGCATGCGCCCCACGGTCTTGGCCCAGCCGAAACCCTGTTCAATCAACTTGCGCTTTTGCTGCGAAATGGCGTAGCCCACGCTCGAGGCAATCGCATCGGGCACTGCCGAACGCCGCCCCGAGGTGTTTTGCGCAACGTGCGGCGTGACCTTCATCTGCTGGCGCGCCTCGACGAATTCCTGTGCGTCGTAACCCTTGTCTGCACCCAGCGTGATTTCCGCGCCCGGATCCTCTGCCGCCTGCCGTACGTCGTGGATCATGATCTTGGCCGCTTCACGCTCGGCATGACCGTCGGCGCGTGTCACGCGTGCGTTGACCACCAAGCCATGCCGGTTGTCCGTTAGCGTATGGCCCATGTAGCTCAATTCGCTGGCCGTTTTGCCTTTTCGATAGAGCTTCGCATCGGGGTCGGTCTTCGACGGATGTGTCTCGTTGCTGCGTTTCTCGCTTTTGCAGTCGCCCGTGCCGCCACCATCGTTGTCCTGATCGTCGCCGTTCTTGCGTACAAAACTCTTGTGTCCGACCCACGCCTGGATTAGGGTGCCGTCCACGCTGAAATGCTCACCTGAGAGCAGACACTTCTTCCCGGCGATGGACACCCCTTCGTTGAAGAATTCGATCACGGCGTCGTGCTCGATCAGACGCTCGCGGTTTCTCGTAAAGACCGTGGGCACCCACACCTCGTCGTCCATCGCTAGGCCAATGAACCAACGAAACAGCAGGTTGTACTGCACCTGCTCCATCTGCTGGCACTCTGAGCGGATGCTGAAAAGCACCTGAATCAGCATGGCTCGCAGCAACTTCTCTGGCGCGATGCTCGGCCTCCCGCCCTTTATGTCCGCTTCGTACATCTGGGCGAACAGTCGATCCATCTTCGCCAGCGCTTCATTCGCCATCACGCGGATCGAACGCAACGGATGCGACTTGGGGACGAAGTCGTCCAGCTTGCACATGGAAAACAGACTCTCGGTGAATGTGTCGGCGCTGACGCCATGCCGACTGCCATTTGCCATCGTCCCGGCAGAAGATTCTTCCATGATGGCGATCTCATACAGTGTTTTACGCCGACAGATGGTGTTGAGCTTGATGAGAATTGCGATGCATTTCATTCCAGTCATTAAGGTTTGCATAACAGAATTCAGTCTACCCGGTATTCTAGATGAGTCATCGTGTCGCAATTGTGTCGTCAAATACGTTAGGCTACCCCCGTCCCTTGTTTGAACGGAACCATGCGTTGCCTCAGTAGGCGCATAGATTTGCGCACATCTCTTATACCGACTGTGGCTTCAGATGCATTGATAAAATGCAGCAAACAGACCTCAATAGGACCTACGCCGATCAATATAAGTGCAGGCATAAATTAATTTGATGACGTACTTCTTAGTAGTCTCGCTTACCGCGTGGCATTATTTGCGCTCGGCTGGTTCCGATTATTGGGTGTGCGCAACAAAGTTCGGTGCATGTTGCGGTGGCAGTGCGATGAGTCAGCGTCGATAAAGGACTGCTAACCGGTTTGGTCGCGGATCGATCATATTGGCATTGTCGCGTTGCTGGGATGGTCGAGTAAAATCGTGGGATGAAGGGTGCTGGTGCAAATAGGCAGGCGGGTTGAAAAAGTTCAAATAGGGAGGATGGCTTATCGATCAAACAGGACCGCATTCCATACGGCGGGCGCAGCGGCCTCCTTGAGGCCGAGCTTCGCGAGATCGAACTACCCCTTGCGAATGCGATGCGTCAACCCGATTCCTGAAATCGGGGCCGCGTCGCTCCCGAATCGCTTGAACCCAAGCATCGCGTTCGTTCTGGACTCGATGTGGCGATGGTCTTGCTTGATCACGTTGTTCAGATATTTTGAGGACGTGACCTTCGTGTCTTCAGGCAGCACACCATCGGTCTTCATTTCGCGCACCGCGCGGTGCGAGGCAGCATAGCCGTCGAGCGTGATGGTCTCCGGCGGCTGGCCCTGACGCTTGATGGCCTTGCTGAAAAAAAGCTTTGGCCGCAGCCGCGTCGCGTCGGGCTCTGAGCGTGAAGTCCACCGTCTGACCAGCCCGATCCACTGTCCAGTACAGGTAGACCCAGCTGCCGCGAATCTTCAGGTAGGTCTCGTCGACACGCCACGAGCGACCCGCAGAATTGCCAACGCAACCTTTCGTTTACTGCCTTGTCTTCCTTCTTCCCTTTGCGCAACCAACATTCGATCGCTGCGATTTCTTCGTCCATCTTTCCGATCCGCACCCATGGCTCGGGCGCCGCCACTGCTCGCGGTTGGTGACGGCGCGATGGGACTATGGGCGGCACTCGATGAGGTGTTCCCGCAGACGCGACATCAGCGCCGCTGGTTTCATAAGGCCGGAAATATCCACAACGCGATGCCCAAGTCGCAGCACGGCAAGGCCAAGGCGGCGCTCGCAGAGATCTGGAATGCCGCGACGCGCGCCGATGCGATTGTTGCGTTCAATCAGTTCGTCGACGTGTACGCGGCGAAGTACCCGAAGGCTGTCGAGAAGCTCACGAAGGATCGAGACGCACTGCTCGCGTTCTACGACGTCCCTGCGGAGCACTGGCAGCATGTGCGGACCACGAATCCGATCGAATCGACGTTTGCTACGGTACGCCATCGCACCAGCCGCACGCGCAACTGTCTGTCGCGCGCGACCCTCCTCGCGATGGCGTTCAAGCTGATTGAAGCGGCCGAGCAGACCTGGAGGAAGATTCGCGGTGCCGAGAAAATTGATCAGCTTCTGAAGGGCGTTCCCTTCAAAGACGGAACTCCGGTGAATGCGAGCACACCGGCTCCTCAAGCGCTGGCCGCCTGATCATGCCGTTCCGCCCGCATACACCACTATTGACGACTGCTCCCTAGCCGGCAGACAACGCGAACGTTATGGCTGTTCGAGCATCCGCGGCAACCATATAA
>NZ_JBMIQH010000063.1:0-17223 GCF_056155635.1 Paraburkholderia sp. BR10141
CAAGTTGCCAGGCTTCTAACCAAAGGATGCACTATGTCACCCAACTCCCGCGACGCCCACGAAACAGGAAGATGTGCCCCGAGAAGGGATCACGTCCGAGTGCTGACTGCACCAGTGCGGCAAGTCCATCCATGCCACGGCGCATATCGGTAACGCCCGCTGCCAGCCAGACACGGGTACCGGTCGGTGGGGCAATCATGCCGGCATCAGGCAGCGCAGCACGAGGCGCAACTGCACTGGGTCGACCCTACCCGTGACGCGCACACGGGCACCGTTCAGTTCAATCTCGATGCCCGACGCTGCAGGTACGCTCTCTCGATGTGGCTCGACAGGTTGTAGCGCCAGCGATACCGGCTCTGCCATCTCGCCTGTCGGTGCATCAGGCAGTGCTACCGGCAGCAACACCGCTGTGCCGTGCGCCGCTCCGTCATACAGACCCGCCCGCAGTTGCCGGCGCCACTTGAACACCATATTGGGATTCAGTCCATGCGCCTGCGCGAGCTTGGCCACCGAAATACCCGGCTCGCACGCCGCGACGGCAACTTGCCGTCGGTACTCCGGTGTGTAGTTCGGTCGGCCCTTGCGGTTCGATGGTCGCGAATTCCGTGTGTCCAAAGTAGTCCCCACCACTTGAAGTAACGGACATCACTTTGGACACCGGCTTCAGCTCTGTCCATGCGGCCACGAAATGACGCTTACCCAGTGCCTGCGGATAGGCCAAAAGCTTCCCGTTCTCGACGCCAGTTAAGAGCTCGCGGAAGCCATCGATCGCGGCTTCATGGCATTTTAGATTCAGGGTCAGTGCGGTATCGGTGGGCGCAATCAACACCTGGCGCTGAACCACGACGTCACCGGTATTGACACCGTCATCGATCCAATGCCACGTGATGGCATATTCGGTCTCTTGCGCCAGCAGCGCCCAGGACGTCACATGCATTCCCGCATATCGTGGCAATGGACCGTCGTGGTAACTAAAAGCACCTCGACGAACACCCTCCAACACATCCGCCGGCAGTATGAACGGATTGGCAACTGAGAAGATCCAATCTACCGGCGCAGCCTTCAAAAAAGAAGAGAGCTCTTCAACGCGTGATATGGACGGGATGTTCGAGCGAACAGCCCAATCGCGGAATACGCCGTCAGCACACAATGCTGCACCAATGACGTGGCCCATCTCAATTGCCAGCTGCACGCAGCTGATAGCGAGCGTACCACTCCCGACAACGACGGTAGAGGAGATCGACCGCGCTTCAGGTAGCCTGTCCTGATCACCCGGTTGGCAGACGCTTCCGCGCGCCGGAAATACCCGATATGACATCTTCACCGCTCCTGCAGTCCATCCATCAAGCTGAGCATTCCCACTATGGGCGTCGCGCCACGAAGCGACTTCAAATCAGCCACACGGGTTCGAATTTGCTCGAGATAACCGCGCCCGCGGTCGCTTGGTCAATACGCGGGTATTGGCGGTGCCGAAACTCTTGCGTGCCGCCAAGATCGTCCCAATGGGGGATTGCCGGATGCTCCAAATCCTGAAAGGACGGAGCCGTGACAAGTTTTCACCCGAGATTCGCGCCCGTATAGTTCGGATGGTTCTGAATCACGCCAGCGAGTATCCGTCGCGCTGGGCGGCAAGATCTCAATTGCGGACAATGGGTCGATTCGTCAACAACCGACGGCTCTTGGAGTCCATCGCAAATATCCCCCCGGCCGAGGCCGGACACGCCATGCCGGACAACCAAGCATGGCAGCATAACTCTAACCAAATGGCCGCCAGGCAAGCCCGGGGCGGTTCACGTTGCTCAATATGCCGAGCCTGTCGGGTCGTTAAGGTTGTGGCGCTCGGTTCCGTTGAGAGGCGGGTTGAAGATACTAACGAGGATCATGTCCTTGTCCCGCCCCCCGCGCAGAAAATGCTTGTCATGCTTGTCAAGCACATACATGTCGCCCTTGCGAATGGCGAAGACATTCCCTTCCATGTCCTCCACCTCGCCCTCTCCGGCGATGCAGTAGCAAGCTTCGAGATGGTTACGGTATTGCAAAAACGAGACCGTGTTAGCGCGCACTACGGTGTGGCAGACGCTAAAGCCCATGCCTTCCTTAGCCGTCAGGAGGCGGTGGCTAGTACCATTGCCCCAATCGACGAAGTGATCCGTCGCTTCAACATCGTTCAGGCTACGCACAATCATATTGTTTGATCGCAGGAATACAGGTGCAAGTCATTCGTAGAAGCGCGGCTTCCGCGCGCTCCCGAAGCGGAAAGCCAAGGTATGGCTTTTGGGACGGGGCAGGCTGGCAAGAACCTGCCAACCCATGTCCTCCACTGCCATTCGCCCCATTCCTGATACGGCACCGTCCAGACCTCGTCGGGGAGCCGTCGCCCAATCTTGATAACCCAATCATGAGATGAGAGACCTCGCCACGATGCGCGCGCGGCGGTCGTGGCAGCATCAGGATCGATCGAGCAAGTTTCATCTGAACTCCTAGAAGTGAGTTGCTAGATTGTTATGGTCAACGTATCCCTATCAAGCAACCGATGTGCCAACGACTTTCTGAAAACACAGCTGAGAAAACAAGGCGCCTCTCGCCGTGCTAGCTGGCATCCTGCCGTCACACTTGCGACATCGATGTCTTAAACGAGACACAGCTCAAGACAGGACCGCGGTGGTCGATGGCGATGATCGCTGGAAAAGTGCAATCTCCCCGAGAGGCTCAGACAACCTCGCTGTGCTGTGCGCCGGCATGGAAGAGCTCGCCATATGGCTCTGTCAGGTTGATGGAAAGGGGGCGGTAGAATGACGTCATGAAGAAGACAAAACCGCTTTATCACGGCCACCGGTTCCCTGCCGTCGTCATCAACTGCGCGGTTCGCTGGCATTTCCGGTTTAGCCTGAGCCTGCGCGACGTCGAGGAGTTGCTGCTCGAGCGTGGTGTTGTGGTCGCATGAGACGATCCATTGCTGGTGCGAGAAGTTCGGCGCCAGATTCGCCCAAGGCGCCAAGGCCGCGCGGCGCAAGCCGGGCTGCGCGGCGAGCCCCATATCTGTTGTGGCGAGCGGTCGACGAGCATGGCGCAGAACTGGACGTGCTTGTGCAAAAGCGGCGTGACAAGGCATCGGCAAAGCGCTTCTTCCTCAGGGTGCTGCGTTCAAACCCGGTGCCGCGCAAAATCGTGACCGACCAGCTGGGCAGCTATCCGGCGGCGAAGTCGGACATTGCTGAGCTTGCTCATGTGAAGCACGTCTTTGTCAAAGCGGCCGCACGCGTGAACAACCGTGCCGAGAACGGCCACCAGCCGACCCGCAGGCGGGAGCGCCAGATGTGCGGATTTCGCGATGCACGTCGCACGCAGGCGTTTCTTTCGTGCTTCGGTGCGATCCGGCAGCACTTCGCGTTGCCCAGACACCAGATGAACGCGGCATGTCATCGTACCGCGCTCCAGAAACGTTTCGCGACGTGGCATGGTTGGACTGTCACTGCCGCCGGAGACAGGGTTATCTAATAAGGATAACTACTCGTACGCCACAAGGACAGACTACATCGGCCAGCCTGACTGAGCCATTCTGGGGCAGCGAGCTACGCCTTCGTCGCCGAACCGCAAACCAATGGCGTTGCTGAGCGGTTCAATCGGAACATGAAAGAACAAGCGATTCACGGGCGTATCTTCAAGAATGTTGATGAAGTTCGTGACGCTGTCGTTGACTTCAAAGACCGTTACAACCGAGAGTGGCGGCTGGAAAAACTGGGGTTCATGTCACCCCTCGAACCCCGTCAGGCATGGATGTTTAAACAGGCCGCCTGAGTGCCAAAACCGTGTCCAAACAATCCGGGCCGATACAGGTCAAACGTCGTTAGACATGGGAGGCCTTGTCGATCTGCCGCATTTCACTATAGAGAATAACAATAGCGATAAGACCCGCCGCCATATCGGCAGCCGCTACCGAGAACAACAGGCCGTCATGTCCGTAAGCGTGCCGCAGCAAGGCCATCAGGGGCATCAGAAACACGCCATGCCGCAGTACCGCTACAAGCGTTGCCCAGATTGCGTCGCCCTTAGCCTGCATGAAAAGCAGACACACCTGTTGCACCGCTAACACCGGCAACGCACAATGGAACAGTAAGATCGCGCGGCTACCAATCTCTATCGTCGCCGACTCGTGCGTAAACCAGCCGATGATGGTCCTAGCTTGCCACACGACCCAGCCGGCATAGACTCCGGCGAACGTTAGCGCGACGGCAACCATAGTCCGAACCGCTTGCGCCACCCGTGTCCAGTTACCTGCGCCGACATTAAACCCTACAACCGGCTGCGCCCCGATGCACAGCCCATACAGCGGAAGTACCGCCAACATCGCCAAGCGGCTGGCCAAACCTATCGCCGCCACCGATGCCTCGCCGTAGCGAGCAGCGAACCCATTGAGCATGGACATGGCCGCTACCGCGAGCAGCGTATTGAGCGCTGGTGGAATGCCGATGCGGGCGATGCTCGCCAGCCGGCACCAGCAGCGTCCCACCGATGGCCACAATAAGACGATGGCCCCGTGCCTGCCCGCGAAATGTCGCCAATACAAGGTTAAGCCGCACAACTGGGCCAGAAATGTTGCGATACCGGCCCCATCGATGCCCAGCCCCAACCAGAAAATCATCACCGGGTCGAGTGCCGCGTTCATTGCGAAGGATGAGACTTGGGTCGTCATGCTGAGCACGGTATTGCCATCCGCTCTCACGATGAAACCACAGACCATATTGAATACCACTGCCACATAGCCCAGCAGCAGCCAATGAAGATAAGCCACCGCCAGTGGCAAAGTCGATGGTCCAGCGCCTAGCCATGCCAGCAAACTTGGAGCCAACAGCCAGCCGGCGATTGCCGCAATGCCAGCAATTACCATCGCAGACCATAACGCGTGCGAGGCATAATCGTTGGCAGAGTGATCGTCGGCGCGCCCCAGGCTTCGAGCAATCAACGAGGCGGCCCCTGCACCGAAGATCTGGCCTATTGCCGTGATGCCCATTGCAAACGGGAACGAGAATGCCATCGCCGCGAGTGCCGCTGTTCCGAGCCGTCCCACGAAATAGGCGTTGAGCAACTGATAAGCGGCACTGACAGTGACTCCAATGACGGAAGGAAGAGCCAGCCGCAGGATCAGTGGCAACAGTCGATCATGGGCCATTGACTGCATCCGTGATGCCGCAACTGCTGGCGTTTTCATACCATGGCTCCCTTCACGCTTGCTGCGTCCACATCTTCCTTATTGTCCCTGAGCCATCCGGCATAAGCCGCGAGACAATGCAGCAACTGACGTCCCAGCATGTTCGCCTCCTCTGCGGAAAAGCAATGCAGCGCACAATGCATCTGGATACGAAGTTTACCGTCCACATTGTCGATATCTAACCGCAACGTGTGATGACGGTTGGACCCCATCCCATCACCCGTCCAGATCGTCGGTTGAGCAAGGCCGAGCAGCATGCGCGTACGAAGATTGTCTAACGCAGCGCGATAGTTGACGACAACACGAGGCCAGTCGAAATCCATGAGTGCCTTCGCCTGATCGTCCGGCAGCAGATACGCAGCCGCCCGTAGCCCAATGCCATGGATCCGCGCCGAATTGCGCTGACGACGCACCACTTTCAGCCGTTCCGCCACACTGAGTCGCCCCTCACAAACGATGGCCAACGGGACAAGCTCCGCGGTAAAGCCCATAACCGTCGACAGATCCTGACCCGGCAGGATAGGCGTGCGCAGCATGTCCATGCTGTCCAAAAACAGCCCTCGTCGCTGGTTGCCCCGTCCTGCCACCTCCGCCAAGGCGCACAGGATGACGTCGAACGCGTCAAAGCCGTGCCGTTCCGGATGCAGATCGAGCAGAACCTTTGTCGATTCCGCATCCAGGTCCAGATAGCGAATCCCCTTGCGCGCGCACAAGGCCTCGAAAGCAGCATCACTGTGCATCTGCCCAGTATGGAGCATCTCGAACAAGCGGCGGCTGGCATCAGCGCCACTATCGACTGGCTCAACCTCGAGGACTGTAGCACTATCCTCACGCAGCAGTTCCCATGGCCGGCTTCGCCAATAAGCAATGTGGCTGTCCAACGAACCGCTCACATGTTCGCGCAGCGCCTTCACCCATCGATTCAACTGCGCGCGGCCACTGAATGCGGGAACTGGCGCGTGGCCATGCTCTCTAGCCAGATAGTAGCGTTCTACTTCGTCCAGCAGCAGCCGGAACCCATAGCCGTCGACTAGAAAATGATGAATTATGATAAAAATCCAACTGTGCGGCCGCCCACCGACCTCCGCCTCGATCAATTGGAAACGCGACATCCAGGTACGACCATCGAACCGGAATGCATATTGCGCTTTCTCAGCGATACCAGATACCTCTCGCGTGCAATCATCGAGCTCTGCGTACGAGCCCAATGCAACTCGCTCCAGATGCAACGCTCCGACTCCGGTATGGAAGCGTAGATCATCGTCATCTCGAGAGATCCTGGTGCGCAACAGTGGGTAGTCTTTCGCCAACCTGACGATAGCGGACTCCAATATGGCCGGATCCAAACGGCAGCTATCGTCTTGCCAGATCGCGTACATGTTGAAATGCTCGTCTAAACCCATGCGCCGATTCATGAAGCGTATCGTAGGCGTTACTTCCACGCCACCGTCGATTTGGCCATCGTGGTGCACCAGTTCGCCAGAGCGGGCATCGACCAGCCCGGCCAGTTCGCGTAACACTGGATAATCGTACAACTCGCTGACAGAAAAGCGGATGTCCATCTTGGCCGCCTGCGCCACACAGCGCACGCTCAGCATAGAGGTACCACCCAGTGAGAAGAAATGCGCGTCCGCACCAATCGTCGATATACCAAGCACTTCCTGCCAAACCGCGGCCAGTGCATTCTCGGTCGTGGTGACCAGCGGCGCGAATACGCCCACCGCGGTTTGCCGTGGCAACGGCAAGCGTGAACGGTCCAGTTTACCGCCCGGCAGCTTAGGCAAAGCCCGCAAGCGGACAAATGAACGGGGAATAGTATGGGGCAACAGCGAATGACGGAGCATTTGTCTGAACCCATCCTCCGTCGACGGCAGCTTCGCCTCAGTGCCCACCACGTAGGCAGTCAACAGCGGCTCGCCATCCGCGGCGCGGTGCAAATGCACCGCGGCCTCCTCGACCCCAGGACATTTTCGCAAGACGTGAGAAATCTCATCCAGTTCAACGCGCAAGCCATGGATCTTGATTTGGTTGTCACGCCTTCCGAGGAACTCCAGGCGGCCGTCGTCACGGTGGCGTCCCAAATCGCCAGTGCGATAAGCCACAGTTCCGAAAGGCTGTAACTCTGGCACCGAATTATCAACAAATCGCTCGGCCGTCAACTCCCTGCTGCCATGGTAGCCACTCGCCAGGCAGTCACCCGTCACCAGGATCTCCCCCACCGCACCTTGAACCACCGGCCGCAACTTGTCATCTACGACCGCTATGCCGACATTGGCCACCGGCTTACCGATCGGGACAATCCGTTCATCAGCGCCCACTTCGCACACCTCCGCCCAAGCGGCGTTCGAACTACACTCGGAGGACCCGTAGAAGTTGAACAAACGGGCCTGTGGGAACGCCTCGAGAAAGCGCCGAGCCAACTCTGGCGGCAACGCCTCAGCGCTTGAGGTGACCAGCCGCAAATCTGAAACCGAGCGTCCGTCCGTCAATTGTGCCGTCAAAATGCCGGTGATCAATGGTGGCGAGCACAGCAGACGCGTTACCCGGTAACGATCGAGCTGCAATAGCAGCAGGGATGGATCTTGCAGTTCTTGCTGACTCAGCAGCAAACTAGGAACGCCTTGTAAGAGTGGCCCAAAGATTTCCCATTGACTGGCAACCAGCGCCGCCGACTTCTGCACTACGCAGACATCGCCTGCCTGAAATGGGAATTGCCCCCACATCCAGTGCAAACGATTTAGGCATGCTGTAGCGGAAACTACAACGCCCTTCGGTTTTCCCGTAGAGCCAGATGTGTATACGATCTGCAGCACTTCATGCGAGCAAGATGGCGAAGGGGCGGCATCTGTTTCCTCATTGCCGCATGCAACTTCCTCCGACGGCAGTAGCACCAGCCCTCTGTCACGAAATGCTTCCCGCTGCAACGGCGTGGCAACGAAGGCATTGGGAGCGACATCTTTGGCAATCTCAAGTATGCGACTTAACGGATAATTTGCCCCGATCACCGAGTAGGTTGCGTGCAGCTTGATCGCAGCCAGAATAACGATCAACGCGTTAATGCCGCGGTCAATGCCAAGCAGCACCCTGTCGCCGGCACCAACACCGGAGGCTGCAAGTCTGTTAGCAAAACGGTTGGCCGCTGCATCCAACTCTGCGTACGAAATGCGGCCGCGCTCCCAGAAATAAGCAATATCCACTGGTGACATTTTTGCACGCACTTCGAACATTTCGCGTAGCGTACTAGCGCCTGTATAAGCCAGCCGTCCTCCGTTGTACCGCTTAAGAAAAGCCTTTTCAGCTGGGTGCCGCAGATCCAGCTCTGCCAGCGGCGCTGCGGGCGCCGCAATGATCGCCTGAATAATTTGCTGCAGGTTGAGCAGCATTCTGGAAACGAGCTCGTCGGAGAACAGCTCGGTGCAATAGGACATCTGCAGATAGATGCCGTCCCCCTCTTCCTGACAGTAAAGAGTGAGATCGTACTTGGTATAACCGTTTTCCAATTCTCGGGCGACAATTGACACGTCTTGCCGCCCCTCAGAAATCAGCTCTGCCTTCTCCGAATACATGTTGAACATCGCCTGGAATACGGGGGAAAAATTGCTTCCACGTACCACGTCAACTGCTTCCAACATCCGACTGAATGGATATGCCTTGTTGAAGGCAGCACCGATGACAGTTTGCTGTGTCGTGGCCAGATTTTCGATGAATGACTTGTCAGGATTTATCTTCACCCTTAGCGGCAACATGTTTAGGAAGAACCCCAGCAGGTTTTCCGTACCTGACTGTTCTCGCACTACATTCGGAGTGCCGACGATGATATCGTCCTGTCCACTGTACTCCCTCAACAAAACGTAAAACGTCGTCAGTAACACGCTGAAAAGCGTTGTGCGATTGTCCGCAGCGAGTTCGCGAAGTCTGGACGCCGCGAGAGCCGGAATTTGTATGGCGTGTGACTTACCGGTGTAATGCATTCGCCTCGGACGAGGCTTATCGGAAGGCAGGGTCAGCACCGGCAACTCACCCGACAGCTGTTGTGCCCAGTACGCGCGCTGTCGCGCCCAGCAGTCCGATCGAAACTGCTCAGACTCCCATTTCGCGAAATCCGCGAACGAAATTTCGGCTTCGAGACCGTCCTCTGAGCTGACTCCCGCCTTGTAAAATTCACGCAGTTTGCGCACCATCACCGAAAGCGACCACGCGTCCATAATGATTTCATGCGTGGTAAAGATGACAACATGCCGGTCTGATCTCTCTCGTACTAGTAGTGCGCGATACAGTGCGCCCGCGGCGAGATCAAAGGACGGATGAAACTCGCTCGCCTTCAGTTCAGCCAACCTAGGGGCACGATGGTCGCCGCAAAGGTCTATAAAGCGCAAACTGCCCTTCGGCGGTGAATCGAAGGTCAAATAAGGATTGCTGCTCTTTTCGACGAATCGGATGCGCAGTGTGTCGAAGTACTGCACCACCGCATCCCAAGCCCGACTAAAGCGATCCCGATCAAGCTCTCCGCAGCATTCGAGCGCCGTTTGCAGGGTATAGTTGGATGCTGTTGGATCAAGCTTCCACAAAAACCATAAGTGTTTTTGAATGTGGCTGGCCGGAGCCTCTCCGCCCTCATCACGGCGACTGCCGACAATGGCGGGGAGCGACTCATGCGCATCCTCTTTCTCGGCCAGGAGCTCGGTCAACTCATCTATTGTGCACTGATACAGGTCAACCACTGAAACTTCGCAGGCGAATTCGCTCCGAATACGGTTGATCGCAAGCATGGCGCGCAGCGAGTCACCGCCCATCAGCAAAAAGTTGTCGTTTCGTCCCAGCCGGTCTAGATGCAGTATCTCGGCTAGCAGCCTGCACAACCGAACCTGAAGACCGTCAGCAGGCTCCAGATATTTCACATCGGACAAAGGACGCAAACTTTCCGGGGAAGGCAATTTTTTGTAATCAAATTTGCCATTGGCGTTTAATGGTAATGTCGCCATCTCGAAAAAAAGATCAGGCAGCATGTAGTCAGGCAACTGACGCGACATGTGTTCGCGCAAAGCGCTCCGAGTAACCTCCTCTCGAAGCTTGACGAAGGCCACGAGGCGCGGCAGTCTTTCCGCTTCCCCCAGACTATTTAGTGTTTCCCTTGCCGTCAGTTTCACCCGATTGTCAGCGGGGTAATGCACCACTACGGCCGCGGCCTCGACTGCTGCATGTAACCCCAGCAAACCTTCCACCTCGTTTAGCTCAATACGATAGCCACGCAGCTTAACCTGACGATCTGCTCTTCCGAGACACTCCAGTAAGCCATCCTCGCGCATCCTCACGAGATCGCCAGTCTTGTATAATCGATCATATCCGCGCTTATCGCTGAAAGGGTTAACCACAAAAGCCTCCTCGGTACGCGCGTCGTCGTTAATGTAGCCACGCGCAAGGCCAACGCCGGCTACACAGAGTTCGCCTACGTCACCTGACGCAACAAGCGTCAGCGCCGCTGCATCTGGCCTGACCACATAGATTTGCAGATTGTCTATCGATTTCCCGATTGGCATAAATGCCTGACCTTCCGCCGGAGAGTTAGAAATCAAAGCATGCGTGACACCGTCGGCACATTCAGTTGGTCCATAGTGGTTGAGGATGGGAATAGACGGGTACATGGCCAGCCAGCGTCGGCATACGTCGGGCGGCAATGCCTCCCCGACGGTGGAAATCCTGCGCAGCGCCGGCAGCGCGCGTGCCTCGATCAATTCGACTTCGGCCACAAACGAGCGTAGTTGTGACGGCACAAATTGAATGACCGATACTTGGCATTCGCGCAGCTCAAGCAGCAGCCGCGACGGATCGCATACGACGTCTCTATTAATGATCCGCGTGCACGCCCCCACTTGCAGCGCCGCCATAAATTGCCACAGAGAAATGTCAAAACAGTGCGATGCAGTCTGCGCCACCTGGTCAGTTTTACTGATCTCCAGATCGCGGACCTTAGCATGCAAGTGATTGACAAGGCTCCGCTGTTCAACCATTACGCCCTTTGGTTGACCGGTGGTACCCGAAGTAAAAATGACGTAGGCAAGATCACTGCCTTTGCCTCTGGGCCCGACAAAGGCTACGCTCGATGCTTGCGCTTCCTCAATATCAAGAAGCACCAGTTCCGGTTTGGCTGCCTCCAAATACGCCGCCTGTTCGTAGCAGTTATGGTCGGTCACCAGCAGGCAGCATTTACTCTTCTCCAGCATGTAATCCAAACGTTCCGCTGGATACTGACGATCAAGCGGCATATAGGTACCGCGAATCTTAAAAATGGCAAGCATCGCAGCCAATAAATCAGTTCCTCGCTCCATCAGCACGCCGATGACGGGCGCCTCGCGGCCACAGCGCTCAGTCAGCGCCATTGCGATGCGATTAGACTGCTCATCAAGCTCCCGATACGTCACCGACTCGCTGCCATGCCTCGCTGCTATATGTTGCGGATAACGCCGTGCCACATCACAAAAGTAGTCCACTGCCAATGGTGTTTTCATTTCAATCTCACTCACTCTATTAAATGCTTGAAGTAACCGGCCCTATACTAAAACCAGCTGTCTCGGCGGACGACCGAAAAAGTATCCGTGGAATGATCGTCGAATGGTTCATTGCGTTTGGATTGGATAACTGGTTACGATTAGAATCAGTACCGATAACCGCGAAAGATGCGGCTGGCGCGAGCAACGTTACAACTCGATGGCGCATAGATCGCCTTCCGATCGCACATTGCTATGACGATGCGAGACCGAACCCACCGAGTGCCCGCATCGCGTAACGGCGCTATATCTTGCGCCAGCCCCGCAGTTCTCCCCAATCCTCAGAGAGCGAGTTCCTGGCACGCTTCCGAAACGGTCGCGCAGCGCTTACTGTCAGAAAGTAGTGTCGCGCTCGCGACGAAGGCTTTCGGATCATCGGCAACAAGCGACCAATCGTGGGAAAACCGCACAGTGCGTGATCTGTTCATCGTTAAAGTAACCGTCCTCAATCACAATCACGACCTTAGCTCGAGCAAGCGATGTCAGTTCAAGAAGAGGACTATGCAATGAGTCGTGGCAAGGAATTCACTTCATACAGGTTTCGAACTGTATGCTGCAATATAAAAACTACAGTAAAGCGCGCGAATAATTGAAACATGTGCGCTTCGACACCCGACGCTCCAGTAGCATACGTTCAGAAGTATTCAACAGTCATATAGTGGATTAGAAGGTGCGATGGCTCTGCTCGATTAGGTCGTCCTGACCGTCGCGTTGATGTCGGTGCTCACATGCTGCTCACTTCGCCGCACAGCTTCATTCTGGCAGAGCCCTTGTTAACTTTCTTTGTGAGATATATCGTTCGTCGGACTGCACAGCAACGCAGGAAGAAACTTCCCGGTCAGGGAGCGGAATGGAACTGATGATCCAGAGCGCCGTTTCCTTAGTAACGCGTAGCGCGGCACCTTGAGTGGACGCCGCAATAACATAACATGTCGACTGTCATTTTTTGAAGATCTTGTCTGTGGCTCGTGAGGCTTTGGCTTCGTGTTCACGCTTCGTTACCTTCCGCTTTAATTTCCCCGCGACAGCAGATGCAATAGTTGAGCCAACGCCACGACACACCGGATAGATATCTCACAACACATTGCTGATCGGGATGATTGATGGGCATTCACCCTCCAAAACGCTTGCGGGATCTTGCGCCAAGCATCGTTTGTCGGTTTGCCTGTGTTGCATGTCCGACAATGTTGGATGTGCAACACCACGGATTACCGCGACGAAGGCCGATCAAAGCGGCGAACTTACTGACGAGATCATTACAGTAATCAGGGCCAACTCGGTCTCATTGAAGAACTTGCGGTCGACCACCAGCGCCTTGACCGCCTCGCCTTTCTCATGAGCGCGACCTGCAGCCAGATAGGCCGGCTAGTGCACGTCCCAATCGAATTCGGCACCCGAGATTCAGCAGCGACACGAAGGGCTGCCCAAAGCGATTATCGATCGGGCGTGGGATGCGCAGTTGCGACTGCGCCGGCGATATCGCAAGCTCGTGACCCGAGGCAAGAACGCCAACATAGCGGACGTTGCCGTTGCGCGCGAATTAGCCGGTTTCACTGGGACATTGCCCGACTCGCGATGGCGCTTGCATTGCCGCGTAGCGTGCAGTCCATATGAGACTGATGACGGGTCGGTATTGATGATCGATGAACTGATTCATGAAGGGAGTTTCCTGAAGTCGGCGTAGCCCGGTATTCGAGCAATCCGCGCTTCCACTTCGCAACGGGCAGTCCCCGACTTGCGTTTTAAGAAGGCGGCACGCTCATGAGACGGAATGGAACGAACGCCCCCCACCACGGCCGGTGAGGAAATGCAGGACAGTGGATCCTCGCGGGCCGACGGCATCAAGTGCCCAAGTGGGAAATCATGACGATTTCCCAAGGCTAACCGGAGGATCCACATTGAACTATGGGATAGTCGGTGCCGACATCGCAAAGAACGTCATGCAGTTGCATTGGATGGATCCGGATACCGGGGAGATCATCAACAGCCAATCAAGCGAGCCGCATCTCTGGGGCACTTCGCGAATCGTGCTCCTTGCCTAGTCGGCATGAAGCATGCGGCGGCGCCCAATTGGGCCGGACGACTGATTGAAATGGGACATCAGGTGAAGCTGATACCGGCGAAATTTTCCAAGGTGTTCAACATCCGCAATAAAAACGATGCTGCAGACGCCCGTGCCATCTGGATGGCGACGCAGATGTCGGGGAAATCTGTGGCAGTCAAGACCGAAGCCCAGCTGCGCAGCTAGATTCATGCAACAACGCCAATAAAAAATAGAAAAAAGCTGGAAACACGTTGCATAAAAATCGCCCCGAAACCCAAACAAAAAGGGTATCGGGGCGGAATACACATTGGAGAATTACCGGAGAAACCCTGCACAAAACTCCTAACCAACGTTTCGCACAGGCACACAATTAACAGAGCAACAGCAGCTGACTCAGTTAATCGGGCAATTACGATTGCTAATCGGCAAAGAAACGTTTGTCAAACCAAATGCCATCAATTTCGCTGATAGTGGCTCGATGTTCGCCAATTCGGCTACCGCTCTAGCCTAGCTAGGCTGCTGAAGTACCTCCTGTTAGAAGCAGGCTTTCTGCGGTTACGCGGCTCTCGCTGCGCGTTCCGTCGCATTGTGAAATTTCAACGCAAAGCTCATGCTGGTTCGGCGGGTTGAGGCCAATTGCTGGCCCTATTGCCGCTTTTTTTCGCCACTATGGGCGTACCTGTGCCAATGAACGCAGGCGCACGAGGTTGTAAACGGCCATGTTCAACACGAACATCTGGTCCACCTTCTTCAAGCTGCGCACCACGGTCTTGGCCCACCCGAAGCCCTCCTGTGCGTCGTAACCCTTATCTGCACCTAGCGTGATTTCTGCACTCGCGTCTCCTGCCGCTTGCCGTGCGTCGTTGATCATGACCTTGGCTGCTTCACGCTCGGCATGCCCGTCAGCGCGCGTCACGCGTGCGTTGACCACCAGGCCATGCCGATTGTCGGTTAGCGTGTGGCCCATGTAACGCAATTCGCTGGCCGTTTTGCCTTTGCGATAGAGCCGCGCACCGGGATGCGGTCCTGGACTCATGCGTCTCGTTGCTACGCTTCTCGCCCTTGGAGTCGCCCGTACCACCACCTTCGCTGTCCTGATCGTCACTGTCCTTGGGCGCAAAGCTCTTGTGCCCCGCCCACGCCTGGATCAGCGTCCCGTCCACACTGAAGTGCCCGCCCGAGAGCAGGCACTTCTTCCCGGCGATCGCCACAACTTTGAGCTTGCGCTCAAACCTCCCATCTACCGTCAAAGCTACAAAGCATGGTGGATTTTTGCGACGGTAACCGATCATCAATCGGAGGATGTTATTAAACTCACACCATTGGGAGTGACGATCTCACCGGAATCCGGGTCGACCCAGTGCACCTGAAAGATGTTTTTTGGCAATGTCCACAGCGGGCCGCGTTAAAGAGCCAATTCGGGGGCGGCCTAATCGAGCCACTGCATGGGCGGCGAAGGAGCCACCCTGCAGGCGGCGTGCAGAAGCCAGCGGCAACGGGCGCAAGCGCAACTCGAACTTTCCAATTCGGTTCACTCCGTTCATTTGAACGGAGCGCCTATGGCCAACAGTGCAGAAGTTGCTGCGTGCACAGCGCGTGACGTTACCTAGGCGCGGCGGCGTCGAGTTGAGCTGCGTTGAGGCATGTGAAGTGGATGCGCCCACCGGTGTGCAGTCCGTCGTCTGGCGCCTGCTGAGCAACCGCGAGGTGTCCGATGCACATGTATCACCGAACTGATCGACTGGTACCGCGCGAGGCGGGAGATCGAGATGTTCTTCAATGTGTTGAAGAACGCATGTCGGGTTGAAACGTTGCAGCTCTCACAGATGGAGCGCGTGGAGAAGGCGCTTGTGCTGTATATGATGGTGTCCTGGCGTATCGCACGGCTCATGCGGCTGGGCAGGACCTGCCCGGACCTGGATGCTTCGCTGTTCTTTGATGCTGACGAGACACACGGCGCTCACGTGCTCTCAAAGCAACCCCGCCCGAATAAGCCGCCGACGCTGAACCAGAAGATTCGGATGATCGCGTCACTGGGTGGATTCCTCGGGCGCAAGGGCGACGGTGAACCCGGCGCGAAGACACTGTGGATTGGCATGCAGCGTGATGGACGCGGTGGTCACTATCCAGATCCTGCGCGAAGGGTACAAAACTTCTGTTAACGAGATGCGCTTAACCTGCATTGCGAACTACGCATCCCACGAATCCGCATCGCGCGACCACGCGACACATGCGGCATAACCGCTCAGGGCACGAAGCCAAACAGCGTCGAGTCTCGCAATCAAGTCGCGATTGCATACGCTCTCCTCGCTAACTAGGATGCTTGGTTCGTGCTGCCTGTCGCCAAGTACAGAAAACCATGTCATGCCCCCTCCGATGCCGACGCCAAGTGCCTTCAACACCGCTTCCTTTGCCGTCCATACGTCATAAAACGCGTCGGTTCGCCTGTACATCGGCAAAGCGGTCACTTGTGCCTCGTCGCGCGGCGCAAATACCGCTGATGCGAGCTTCCTCCAATTGATGTCTTTGCGCGCAAATTCGATATCGACACCAACCCTCCGTCGCCGGCCAATTGCGATCAGAGCATACTGCTCCGAATGCGAAACGTTAAAGTCGAGTTGCCCACCGAACCCGCTTTGCATCGACTTATCGAGACGCGGCCGTCCGCCGGTGTCTCGCTCGAAACGCAATTCACTGGCCTCCGAATCTGTTCGTTCCGCGAGCAACTGACGCAGTACGACGCGCGTCACCGCACAACGCAGCGCATCGTCGCGGCGTCGGAAGCGCGCGACCTTCGCACGCTCATCGTCCGAGAGCGGAGCGAATGCGGGACAGTCGAGCATGACGCGAAAATCGAAGCTGATGCAAAATATTTCAATATTTGCTGCGGAGGCACGCGGTGGAGCGAGCTCGTGCACATTGAAAGCCGACGTTGCAGGGACGATCATCAATTCACTCCGTTAGTGACGGTAACAGGCAGTTGCTGTGCGATTATGCCGCGCGAGGAACAGAGGTGCTCAAGTTTCTGAAACAGGTTGCAGATCACGTGCGCTCGTCTGGAGCAGGTCGGCCGATGAAATTCTGTCGCGTCTCGAACGGTTTTGCGCACGCGTCTAAACGATACGAGATGAACGCCATGAACATGACACACCAGCGATTGACGACGCCGTGCTCGCGCTCCTCTATTCGACATTGCACGCCCGGCATTGTCACCCATTGAAAGGCCGTTGGAAAGACAGTACAGCACTACGCACAAGGCGCAGCCTTCCGTTGTTGCGAAACCTTCGCCAACCCCGCGCGAAGCGCCGCGACGCATCCGATATTTCGTTCGCCTAGTGGCGGAATTGATCCACGAGCACGAAAGCGCCGCATAGCGATCAAAGGAGGTTTGCACGAGAGCCGTCTGCGACGGCACCGACTCCCAG
>NZ_JBMIQH010000064.1:0-17092 GCF_056155635.1 Paraburkholderia sp. BR10141
AAGTCGCCGTGAAGAAGGTTGCTGCGAAGAAGGCAGCACCGGCGAAGAAGGCCGCCGCCAAGAAGGTCGCTGCGAAGAAGGTTGCAGCCAAGAAGGCGCCTGCGAAGAAGGCTGCTGCCAAGAAGGCTGCGCCTGCGAAGAAGGCTGCCGCCAAGAAGGCTGCCAAGAAGGCGCCTGCGAAGGCCGCTGCCGCACCTGCTGCCCCTGCTGCGCAACCGTCCGCGCCCGCAGCAACGGTCAAGACTGCCCTGAATCCGGCCGCAGCATGGCCGTTCCCGACCGGCAGCCGTCCGTAAGCAGTCCGAGACGAAGCGCGCAGGCTGCATCGTACGCGCGCTTCGTTGGCCGGGCCGGGCGGCATGGAGCGCCAGGCTCGATCCCAATCCCGTCGCTGGGTTGTCCGCGGCGGGATTTTTTTCGTCTGGAGTTCGTAATAGTCGGGGTGAGGGCGCCTGCATGCCGCGTGCGGGCATGAAAAAAGGCGCATGCACAGGGGAGCACATGCGCCTGAGGTTCCGCATCCGGCGCGAGGCGCCGCTGCGGTACAGGGGAAAGCTTTAGTGGGTGACGCGCGTCACACCGCCGCTCGAGAGCAGCCGCACGCGCTCGCCCGCGTTGAACACTTCGCCGGTCGCCGATTGCGTGATGGCGCGGTAGTCGCCGTTGTCGAGGCGCACCGTGATCTCGAGGCCGTCGCGCATGGCCACGCCGTTCTCGACCGCGTTGCCGGCCACGGCGCCCGCAATGCCGCCGATGATGCCGGTGACGATCGAGCCCGTGCCGCCGCCGATCCGGCTGCCGGCGACCGCGCCGAGCGCGCCGCCACCGACCGCGCCAAGGCCGCTAGGCTGGCCGTTGTTGGAGCTGATCTTCACCGCGCGCACGCTTTCGACCGTGGCCATGCGCACCGATTGCTCCCGCTGCGCCTGCGAGGCCGTGTACACATCGGCGGAACTGCTGTTATAGGCGCAGCCCGACATCGCGAGCGACCCCGCGAGCATGGCTGCAACAATCAGACGACTTGTTATTTTCATTCCCGTAGCTCCAATGGGCGCCGTTCGTGTGCGGCTCCCGCGTTCAGTTCGGCAGTTCGTAGCCGAATGCCTCCTTGAACCGTTCGTTGATCTGCGCTCGCGTAGGCGCATAGTTTTGCGGACCGAGATGCTCGATCTTGAGCGCGCCCATCAGGCTCGCGAGACGCCCCGTGGTTGCCCAGTCGAGGCCGTTCTCGATGCCGTAGAGCAGGCCGCCGCGGAAAGCGTCGCCGCAGCCGGTCGGATCGAGCACCTGAGCAGCCTTGACCGGAGGAATTTCCTCGATCTTGCCGCTGTGGTAGATCTGCGAGCCATGCTCGCCGCGCGTGATGATCAGCGCGTCGACATGGCCGGCGATTTCGTCGAACGACCAGCCGGTGCGATGGCTGACAAGATTGGCTTCGTAGTCGTTGACCGCTACGTAGGTCGCAAGTTCAATCGCGCGGCGCAAAGAAGCGCCGTCGAAGAGCGGCAGGCCCTGGCCCGGATCGAAGATAAACGGCACGCCGGCCTTCGCGAACTGCTCGACGTGCTGGACCATGCCGTCGAAGCCGTCCGGCGCGACGATGCCGAGCTTGATGCCGGGCGCTTCGTCGGCGCGGTTCAAATGCGATTGCATCATCGCGCCCGGGTGGAACGCGGTGATCTGGTTGTTCTCGAGGTCAGTCGTGATCATCGCCTGCGCGGACCACGTATCCTCCAGCACGCGCACGTGCGCCTTCGAGAGGCCGAGCGTGTCGAGGCGTTCGAGGTACGGGCGCGCGTCGGCTGCGCCGAGCGTCGCCATGATGCGGGCGTCGCCGCCGAGCAGATTGAGCGCGTACGCGATGTTGCCGGCACAGCCGCCGAACTCGCGGCGCATCGTCGGCACGAGAAAGCTCACGTTCAGGATGTGCACCTGCTCGGGCAGGATGTGCTCCCGAAAGCGACCCTCGAAGGTCATGATGTTGTCGTAGGCGAGCGAGCCGCAGATCAGCGTAGCCAAGGCGGAAATTCCTGTAGGGCGTGGTAGGGGAAGGGGGCGGCGCACCGGCCTGCGCGTCGCCTGCGCATTGATCTGAAAGCGCAGGCGCGAGGCGCGTGTGCGCCGCCGCCGGATTACTTCAGCGCGGCGAGTGCGGCGTCGTAGTTCGGTTCGTTCTTGATTTCGCTCACGCGCTCGGCGTGCAGGACGTTGTCGTTTTCGTCGAGCACGACGACGGCGCGCGCGGTCAGACCGGTGAGCGGGCCGCTCGTCACGTCCACGCCATAGGCTTGCGCGAATTCATGGCCGCGGAAGGTCGAAGCCGTGACGACGTTGGCGATGCCTTCGGTCGTGCAGAAGCGCGCGGCGGCGAACGGCAGGTCGCCCGAGATCACGACGACAGCCGTGTTGCTCAGGCCGGCGGCAGCTTCGTTGAATTTGCGCGTGGAGGTGGCGCAGGTCGGCGTGTCGAGGCTCGGCACGATGTTCAGCACCTTGCGCTTGCCGGCGAAATCGGCGAGCGAGACAGGCTTCAGATCCTTGCCGACGAGCGAGAACGCCGGGGCCTTCTGGCCGACGCTCGGGAACGTGCCGGCGACGTCGATCGGGTTACCGCCTAGCGTGACTTGACTCATGATGTGCTCTCCGGGAATGCATGGTGTGGTGAATGGCGCACCCGCGCGATACGGGACGCCGGGAAATGCGCGGGGCACGCCAGTGCACCCGCGTACAGACGGAAAATCAGGGGTAGAAAATCTCGATGCGGAAGTTCGACGCCACCACGTCGCCCGTGTCGAGCCGCACGATCATGGTCTGCGTGGTGCGTGCGGGCAAACCGGCTTCGATGGACGTGCCGGGCGTGACGTAGTCCTGCGGCCACAGCACGCGCCGCACGACGATGTTGTTCTGCCGGTCGAGCAGCGACAGCTCGATGGCGGGGTATGCGAGCGCCACGTTGAAGCGGTTGCGCAGCGGCACCTTCAGTTCGAGGTGATGCGGCTCGTTGTCGACCTGGCGCAGATCGGACGGCTCGACCAGCAGACCGTCGATGTCGCGCGGCGGCAGCACGCGGCAGCCAAGCTGCTCGCACGCCTGCTGATAGAGCGACTGCGAGTCGGGCCAGTAGACCATGACCGTTTCACGCTGCCACCACGCGAGCTGCACGACGAGCAGCGCAAACAGCAGGATGGCGATGAGCGTGCCGAGAATGCGCCAGACGAGGCCGCGCGAACCGCGCGGGCGGGCGGGCGCTTCGCGGGTGACGGCGAAGGGTGAGGCGCCGTCGTTGGGCGAGAGCGCGCTGAACGCGGGCTCTGGCGCGGCTTCGCGGGTGCGGGGACCGAGCGCGGGCTCGGGGTCGTTCATGCGAGTCGCAGCCGATGCTTCGTTGGCCGAAAAGGTCGGCTCTTTCGGGCCGCTCGTGCCCAGGTTCGGCTCGTTGCGCGTCCAGCGCGCGGCGGGCGGGAAGGGTTCGGCGGCTGCGGGCTGCTGGGGGGGCGGTACCGGTTCTGCTGCAGGTGCCGCCGGCGCTCGCGGCGCATCTTGTGGAGCGCGTCCAGGCGTCGGTTCGTCGTCGAAGGCGACCCGCGACTCGGCTCCGGGCGTAATTTCAGGCGAGGCGCCGCGGGCAACGCTTGCCCCAGGCAGTTTGTCGGCGTCGTATTTCAGGCGCGGATCGCGCTGGCTGTCCTGCGGCGGCGCCCACGGGTCCCACGTGCGATTCGTGAAACTGGGTGTGGCGCCCAGCGTGGGGGGCGGCTCTTGCGATGGCGTTGCTGCTGCGGGTTGATACGCCTGATCATCGGGCTGCTGCGATGTGGCTTGTGATGCAGACTGCGATGCGAATTGTGAGGCGGGTTCCGAAGCGGGCTGCGCGGCAAAGCGCGAAGGGGGCTCCGATGGCGGCGAGGTCAGGCTGGCCGCGATTTCGGCTGCAAGGGGCACCGCGCGCGTGAAGTCGCCCCCTTCGGGCATCTCGTACAAACTGCCCGACGCGTCGAACGCTTCCTGACAATGTCCGCAACGCACGAGGCCTCGCCGCACGGCGAGCTGCGTTGGCTGGATGCGGAATACGGTTTCACAGAAGGGGCAGCGCGTTGCCAGAAGCATGTGGGCCGAAGATCTGGGTAGACCGGAGGATTGGTGATACCCGCATTCTACTGGCAATCCACCGCAGTCTACGACTTCGGTCTTGCCGCTTGGGGCGCGATCAGGCTCGTGCGAGCCCGATCGGAACGGGAAGGGACTAGGCGCGCCGCGTGCCCGCGAGGCAGACCCAGCCTTCGTGTTCGCGCCAGACCGAGATCTCGATCCACTGCGCGTACACCTGCGCGACTTCCTCGGCCTGGCGCGCGAGAATGCCCGAAAGTGCGATGTGCCCACCCGGTTTCACGCGCGACGAGAGCATCGAGGCCATCAGCTTGAGCGGATTCGACAGAATATTGGCGACGACGATGTCGAACTCGCCGGCGGGGCAATCGTCGGGCAGGCCGTAGGTAACCTCCGCGCGATTGCGCTCGCTGTTGTGGCGCGCCGACTCGACTGCCTGCGGGTCGATGTCGATGCCGATCACCGGATTCGCTCCGCACTTCTTCGCGAGGATCGCGAGGATGCCCGAGCCGCAGCCGTAATCGAGCAGCGAATTGCCCGGCTGCACGTGCTGTTCGAGCCATTCCATGCACAGACGCGTGGTGGGATGGCTGCCTGTGCCGAACGCGAGGCCCGGGTCCAGCTCGAGCACGAGCGCGTTCGGGTCCGGGGCATCGTGCCACGACGGCACGACCCAGATGCGCTCGCCGATCTGGATCGGGTCGAACTGCGATTGCGTCAGACGCACCCAGTCCTGCTCCTCGACTTCGCGCAGCGAGAACTTCGGCGTTTGCGCGAGACCCAACTCGTTCGAAGCGGCCATGAGCAGCACGGCGGGATCCTGATCGGCGCCGATCAGCGCAATCACGCGCGAATGCTGCCACGCGGTGCGCTCGGGCGTTAAGCCCGGCTCGCCGAAGAGCGGCTGCTCGTCGGGCGTGTCGGCGTCGGCGTCTTCCACCGACACCGAGAGGGCGCCAAGCTCGATCAACGCGTCGGAAAGTGCTTCCGCGCGGTCACGCTCGAGCTCGACGATCAGTTCCCGGTAGCTCATGAATTACGCTTCGTCCTTCTTCACTGCCTGACGTTCGGCCAGACGGCTTTCGAGGTAGTGAATGCTCGTGCCGCCCTCGACGAACTTCGCATCGAGCATCAGCTCGCGGTGCAGCGGGATGTTGGTCTGGATGCCTTCGACCACCATTTCCGAGAGCGCGATGCGCATGCGCTGAATAGCCTGCTCGCGCGTGGCGCCGTAGGTGATCAGCTTGCCGATCATCGAATCATAGTTCGGCGGCACGAAATAGCCATTGTAGGCATGCGAGTCGACGCGCACGCCAGGGCCGCCCGGCATGTGCCACGACGTGAGACGGCCCGGCGACGGCGTGAACTTGAACGGATCTTCCGCGTTGATACGGCACTCGATCGCGTGACCCTTCAACTGGATGTCGCGCTGGCGGAACGAGAGCTTTTCGCCCGCAGCAATGCGGATCTGCTCCTGCACGATGTCGATGCCCGTGATCAGCTCGGTGACCGGGTGCTCGACCTGCACGCGCGTGTTCATCTCGATGAAGTAGAACTCGCCGTTTTCATACAGGAACTCGAACGTGCCCGCACCGAGGTAGCCCATCTTCTTGCAGGCGTCGGCGCAGCGATCGCCGATGCGATCGAGCAGGCGGCGCGCGATGCCCGGCGCCGGCGCTTCCTCGATCACCTTCTGGTGGCGGCGCTGCATGGAGCAGTCGCGCTCGCCGAGCCACACGGCGTTCTTGAACGAGTCCGCGAGAATCTGGATTTCGATGTGACGCGGGTTCTCGAGGTACTTCTCCATGTAGACCTGCGGGTTGCCGAACGCACGGCCGGCTTCCTCGCGGGTCATGTTGACCGCGTTCACGAGCGCCGCTTCCGTATGCACGACGCGCATGCCGCGCCCGCCGCCGCCGCCCGCCGCCTTGATGATGACGGGGTAGCCGATCGCGCGCGCGATCTTCACGATTTCCTTCGGATCGTCGGGCAGCGCGCCTTCCGAGCCCGGCACGCAGGGCACGCCGGTCTTGATCATGGTCTGCTTCGCCGTGACCTTGTCGCCCATCATGCGGATCGTTTCCGGGCGCGGGCCGATGAACGTGAAGCCCGACTGCTCGACACGCTCGGCGAAATCGGCGTTCTCGGAGAGGAAGCCGTAACCGGGGTGGATCGCTTCTGCGTCGGTGACTTCGGCCGCGCTGATGAGCGCCGGCATGTTCAGATAGGAGAGGTTCGAAGGCGCCGGGCCGATACAGACCGCCTCGTCCGCGAGCTTCACGTACTTGGCTTCCTTATCGGCTTCCGAATAGACGACGACCGTCTTGACGCCGAGTTCGCGGCATGCGCGCTGGATGCGGAGCGCGATTTCGCCACGATTGGCAATGAGGATTTTTTCAAACATGGTGGGTATTCGACTCATCAAAGGGCGTCGCAAGTCGTATGTGCGTACGCCTCAGAGGATCGGTCGCGTGCGTCGCCGTCATGGGGCGCCAAACGCGACAAACGCGGCGGCGGCCAAAAAAGAAGGCCGCCGCCGCGCGCAGAAAAGCTTAGGCGATCACGTAGAGCGGCTGGCCGTATTCGACTGCCTGACCGTTCTCGACGAGGATTTCCTTGACCACGCCGGCCGTGTCCGACTCGATCTCGTTGAGCAGCTTCATCGCTTCGATGATGCAAAGCGTCTGGCCTTCCTTGACCGTGTCGCCAACCTGGACGAACGGGTCGGCGCCCGGCGACGGCGCGCGGTAGAACGTGCCCACCATCGGCGAGGTCACGACGTGGCCTTGCGGCACGGGGGGCGCGGCGGGAGCCGCAGCGGCAGCTTCGCCCACATGGGCGGGCGCTGCGAGCGGGGCACCCATGGCCGGCGCCGCGTATTGCGCGGGGCCAGGCTGCACGTAAACGGGCGGCGCGTTCTTCACGATGCGCACCTTGCCTTCACCCTCGGTCACTTCGAGCTCCGAGATGCCCGATTCGGAGACGAGGTCGATCAGAGTCTTCAGCTTACGTAGATCCATGGTGCAGCCCCTTTTACTTTGAATACGTGAAGTGCCGGGGCGCGCGCGTCCCGACACGGGTTGTTGTTCAGGTATTGACGGTCATCCGACGCAGGAATCAGGCCGCCGACCGGGCAGCGAGCCGGTCGAGCGCGTATTCGAGCGCGTAGAGATAACCCTTCCAGCCGAGGCCGCAAATCACACCTTCGGCCTGGTCGGAAAAATACGAATGGTGCCGGAAGGACTCGCGGCGATGCACGTTCGACAAGTGAATCTCGACGAACGGGATGCCGACGCCTGCCAGCGCATCCCGGATCGCCACGCTCGTATGCGTATACGCGGCCGGGTTGATCAGGATGAAGTCGGTCTGCTCGGTGCGAGCCGACTGAATGCGGTCGACCAGTGCGCCTTCGTGATTGCTCTGGAAGGTCGCGAGTTCGACGCCGGCGTCCCCTGCACGGTCAGAGAGCGCTTGATCGATCTGCGGCAGCGTCACGCGCCCATACACCTCCGGTTCCCGGGTGCCGAGAAGATTGAGGTTGGGGCCGTGCAGAACCAGCAGTCGCGTCATGGTCGCTTCTTTTTCCGTGGAATTGCGCGAACTTTAGCGCCGATTAGAGAAATTTGTCTAGTTTTCCGATAAAGGGATATGGCCCCGACTACGCCGTGCGGCGAGGGTTTGGGTTGATCTCCGGTCAAATGGCAGGATTTTCACGGCAAAATCCCTGATACAGCGCCTAAGATCTTGTCAGACGATCTGCTGCGTCAAAGCGCGTCGAGGGTGCGCCGAAGCTCGTCCGGCTTGATTTGCCCTAATTTTGTCGCACGAACGGCGCCGTTCGCGTCGATTACGACCGTGTAAGGTAAGCCGCCCGCGCTGTTGCCGAATGCGCGTGCGACATCCGCGCCGCCGAAACCGGCGATGTAGATCGGGTAATCGACGGGCACCTTCTTGAGGAACGTCTTGATGTTCGCGGCCGAATCCACGCCGACGCCGACGAACTGAATTCCCTTCTTCGCGTACTCGCGCTGGAGCGCGGAAAGCTCCGGCATTTCCTCCACACACGGGCCGCACCAGGAAGCCCAGAAGTTGACCACGATCGGCCGGCCCTTGTAGATGGCGAGCGATTGCGCCTTGCCGTCCGGGTTCGTGACTGCCGCCGACCAGAGCTGGGTGAGCGCATTCTGCTTGCCGCTCGCCGACGCCGCGCTTACCGAGGTCGCGTCGGCCGCGTCGGCGCTGCCGCTCGTTGCCCAGTGCCCAGCCAGTAGGCCGCCGCCTGCGGCGATTGCCGCCACTGCCACGCCGGCCAGAATCCGCTTCGTATTCATCGCTGCCGTTATCAGGTTGTGGAAGAAGTGGCGCCGCTCTCGTCGATCAGCGCCTGGAGGGCCTGCGCATTGGCGCGCGGCAGCCTGCCACGCGCGTCGGCGCGCACGGCGCCGCGCAAGTCGTCCGTATTGTAGAGCGCAACGTGGATGCCCACCGGCTCCTCGGCGCGTGACGGGCGCCACATGAAGCTGAGAGTTTCCACGAGGCCGCGCGCCGCGAAATGGCGCGTCTCCGACACGTCGTACTGCACGTTCGCATTCAGGAGCCAGATCGCGACATCCTTCGCGTTGTCACAGAAAATCTGCAGATGGATGTCGGAGTGCTCGCCCGCCGTGCCATTGAGCACCGCACCGGTCAGAAACGGATTGAACGCATCGAGCCGCTGCATCCATTCGAGCGCGATCTCGCGCAGGCGGCGCAGCACCGCAGGCTGGCTGTCGCTTTGAAAGAGGGCCTGATATTCGCGGATCTCTTCCTCGATCTGATCGTTGTCGGGCAACCAGGTGCCTTCGATACGCGTTTCCCCCACTACCTGCCGGGCAGCCTTGCGTTTGGCGGTGGCGTAGTCGAGGCCGTCCTCGGCGATCATCCTTGCTGCCGCGATGGCGATTTCCTCGCGCACGCGCTGGGGATCGAAATGTGATCTGCGAACCATCTTTTAATGATACTAGAGATCGCCCTGGCTCCTGCACGCAGCCACTGCGCCGCGTCCGCTGCCGGGTGCGCAGGGATTTTCCGTCGCTGCGGGGACCGAGGTCGAGCCAATAGGGCTCAGGGCCTCGGGTACAATACCCGTTCTTTGCTGCGGCGGCGCAGGACTGCCGACGTTCCAGCTTCTCCGTCCTTTTCAACCTGATCAATCCGATCAACGCGTTCACGACGCCCGCGCGGCGCGACAGGCTTATGCACATCCATATCCTCGGCATCTGCGGCACGTTCATGGGCGGACTCGCGGTGCTCGCGCGCAGCGCGGGCCACACGGTGACCGGCTGCGACGCCGGCGTGTACCCGCCGATGAGCACCCAGCTCGAAGCGCAGGGCATCCGCCTCATCGAGGGTTACGACGCGAGCCAGACCGAACTCAATCCCGATCTCTACGTGATCGGCAACGTGGTCACGCGCGGCAACCCGCTGATGGAGGAGATCCTCAATCGCGGCTTGCCGTACACGTCGGGTCCGCAGTGGCTCGGCGACCACGTGCTGCGCGACAAGTGGGTGCTCGCGGTGGCGGGCACGCACGGCAAGACCACCACGAGCTCGATGCTCACGTGGCTGCTCGAAGACGCGGGCCTGAATCCGGGCTTCCTGATCGGCGGCGTGCCGCTGAACTTCGGCGTGTCGGCGCGCCTGACCGATTCGAGTTTCTTCGTGATCGAAGCCGACGAGTACGACACGGCGTTCTTCGACAAGCGCTCGAAGTTCGTTCATTACCGTCCGCGCACGGCGCTGCTCAACAACCTCGAATTCGATCACGCCGACATCTTCCCCGATCTCGCGGCGATCGAAACGCAGTTCCATCATCTCGTGCGCACGATTCCGGGCGTTGGCCGCATCGTCACGAACGGCCGTTCGGACGCGCTCGAACGCGTGCTCACACGCGGCGTATGGAGCGACGTGGAGCGCTTCGGCGTAGATGGCGGCTGGCAGGCGCTGCCGGCGGAAGACGGCGTGGCCGTGGACGAGCGCTTCGCCGTCTATCACAACAGCGAACGTGCAGGCGTGGTGGACTGGCAGATCCAGGGTGAACACAACCGCCTGAACGCGCTCGCGGCGATCGCCGCCGCGCGCAGCGTGGGCGTGCCGCCTGCTCAGGCCGCGGCCTCGCTCGCCACGTTCCGCAACGTGAAGCGCCGCATGGAAGTGCGCGGCAGCATTGACGGTGTGACCGTCTACGACGATTTCGCGCACCATCCCACGGCCATCGAAACGACGATCGCCGGCCTGCGCACGCGCGTCGGTCACGAAAACACGCGCATCCTCGCCGTGCTCGAGCCGCGCTCGAACACGATGAAGCTCGGCGTGATGAAGGCGCAACTGCCCGCCAGTCTCGCCGACGCGGACCTCGTGTTCGGCTACGGCGCACCGAGCGGCAAGGACGCGCTCGGCTGGGATCTCGCCGGTGCGCTTGCGCCGCTCGGCGAGAAGGCCCGCGCTTTCCACGATATCGAGGCGCTCGTGAAGGCGGTCGTCGCAGCCGCACGCCCCGGCGACCAGGTGCTCGTGATGAGCAACGGCGGCTTCGGCGGCGTGCATCAAAAGCTGCTCGATGCGCTCTCGGCACGGAGCGCGGCGTGATCGTCTATCTGCACGGCTTTCGCTCGTCGCCCCAGTCGTTCAAGGCGCGCCTCCTGGCGGCGCGCATGGCCGAGCTGGGACGCAGCGGCGAATGGCTGTGCCCGACGCTGCCGGTTTCGCCGCGCGAGGCGATTGCGCTCGCCGAGCAGGAAATCGGCGCGCAATGGAAGCCGGGCGAGCGCGTCACGCTCATCGGCAGTTCGCTTGGCGGCTATTTCGCCACGCATCTCGCGGAAAAGCACGGCTGGCGCGCCGCGCTGCTGAACCCGGCGGTGGTGCCTGACCGCGATCTGTCGAAGTATCTCGGCGAGCAGCCGCTCTGGCACGGCGGCGGCAGCATCGTCGTCGAACCGCGTCACCTGGACGAGTTGCGCGCGCTGGCCGTTACGTCGGTGACGCAACCCGCGCGCTACTATCTGATCGCCGCGACCGGCGACGAAGTGCTCGATTACCGCGAGATGCTCGCGCACTATCCGGGTGTGCCCACACACCTGATCGAAGGCAGCGATCATGGCATCAGCGAGTTCGCAGATTACGTCGACGAAGTGATCCGTTTCTGCGACGCCGCTTGATGCGTGCGAACGCCTATATGTATACAGCACCGCCCGCGCGCCGCGCCGGCGGTCGAAGCAAGTCTGAACGAGAGTGTTGAGTGAACGTTTTCTTTGAGGAATCGGGCAGTTTCAAGGCCGGCAGCGTGCTGTCGCGCCAGGGCGATGCATTTCAGGTCGAGCTCCCGGGCGGCCGGCGCGCCAAGGTGCGCGCAAAAGACGTGCTGATCGAGTTCGAGAAGCCGGCTGCGAGCGAACTGCTGGAGCAGGCGGACGCCGCCGCCCAGGAGATCGATCTCGACTTCCTGTGGGAATGCGCGCCTGCCGACGAATTTGCGTACACGGCGCTTGCGAGCGAGTACTTCGGCGAGACCTACGGTCCGGTCGAGCGCGCCGCGCTCGTGCTGCGCCTGCATGGCTCGCCCGTGTACTTTCGCCGCAAGGGGCGCGGCCAGTATCAGCGCGCGCCCGAAGAGCAGCTCAAGATGGCGCTGGCCTCGCTCGAGCGCAAGCGTCAGCAGGCGCTGGTGCAGGCCGGCTACGAGGAGGAGCTGAAGGCGGGTGGACTGCCCGAGGCGTTCAAGGGTAAGGCGCTCGGACTCCTCACGAAGCCGGACAAGAACTCGATCGAATACAAGGCGCTCGAAGCGGCGGCCGCTGCGCGCGGCATTTCGATGCCGCGTCTCATGCTCGAAAACGGCGGCATCGCTTCGCCGCGCGCGCTGCACGAGGCACGCTTCCTCGCGGACTTTTTCCCGCACGGCACCGGCTTCCCGCCGGTCGAAGTGGGCACGCTGCCCGAGGATCTGCCCGATGCCGCCGAGCACGTGCAGGCGTTCTCGATCGACGACGTCACCACGACCGAAATCGACGACGCATTCTCGATCGAGCATCTGGCCGACGGGCGCGTGCGCATCGGCATTCACATCGCGGCGCCCGCACTTGGCATCCAGCGCGGCGACACGGCGGATACGATCGCGCGTACGCGTCTTTCGACGGTCTATATGCCCGGCGACAAGATCACGATGCTGCCCGACGATTTCGTCGACGCCTTCACGCTCAAGGAAGGCGGTCTGCGCCCGGCGCTTTCGCTCTACTGCATCGTGAACCGCGAGACGCAGGAGATCGTCGCGACCGAAACGCGCGCCGAGCGCGTGTTCGTGAAGAGCAATCTGCGTCACAACACGCTCGACGAAGTCGTCACCGAAGCGACGCTCGCCGCGGGCACGGGCGAGTATCCGCACAAGGACGACATCGCCGTGCTGTGGCCGTTCGCGCAGGCCCTGTTCGAGAAGCGCCAGCAGGCGCGCGCCGGTTACGGCCTGCGCCGCGAGGTCCAGCGCAACACCGACTTCAACTTCTACGTGGAAGGCGAGCATGTCACCATCTCGCCGCGCCGCCGCGGCTCGCCGCTCGACCTGATCGTCGCGGAGCTGGCGATTCTCGCGAACTCCACGTGGGGCGCTTTCCTGCACGACCATGGCGTGCCGGGCATCTATCGCTCGCAGCGCGCGTTCGGCGCGCCGACCGGCCCCAAGCGCACGCGCATGCAGACCAACGCCGCGCCGCACGAAGGCCTCGGCGTCGCGCAGTATGCGTGGAGCACCTCGCCGCTGCGCCGCTACGTGGACCTCGTGAACCAGTGGCAGCTGCTCGCCTGTGTGGAGCACGGCGTGGCCGCCAAGCTCGTCGCGCCGTTCAAGCCCAAGGACGCCGATCTGTTCGCCGTCGTGCAGGGCTTCGACGAGACTTACACCGCTTACGCCGACCATCAGCGCCGCATGGAGTACTTCTGGTGCCTGCGCTGGTTGCAGCAGGAAATGCGCGGTGAAGCGGGGCGCGAGCCGCGCCGCGAGTTCCCGGCGAGCGTGGTGAAGGACGACCTGGTGCGCTTCGAAGAAGTGCCGCTGCTCATGCACGTGCCCGCACTCGGCGTGCACGCGCGCGGCACGCGCCTGATGATGGAAGTGCTGTCGATCGACGAGCTGACCATCGAGGCTTCGGTGCGCATGCTGCGCGTGCTCGATGCGCCCGTCGTGACGAGCGGCGAGCAGGCCGAAGAGGATGCGGGCGAAGACGAAGAGCTGATCGAGGCCGCCGACGAATCCGCACAAAGCGAAGCAGAAGCTGTCGCAGAAGCGGGCGACGCCGACGGCGAGGCGGCAAGCGATGCGCCCGCGGCAGAAGAGCAATCGAGCGAACAGCACGCCACGGAGCCGCGCGAATGAGCGTCAGGGAGTCGAAGCCTGTTGTGCACGCCGACCGCTACGCCGTAGTCGGCAATCCGGTGGCGCACAGCAAGTCGCCGTACATCCACGCGCAGTTCGCGCTGCAAACGGGCGAGCGCGTTGAATACGACCGCCTGCTCGCGCCGCTCGACGGCTTCGTCCAGCACGTGCAGGCTTTTCACGCGGCCGGCGGGCGCGGCCTGAACGTGACCGTGCCGTTCAAGCTGGAAGCGCACGCGCTTGCGCACAAGCTCTCGCCGCGAGCGGCGGCGGCGGGCGCGGTGAACACGCTGCGCTTCGATGCGGACGGCATCTTCGGCGACAACACCGACGGCTTCGGCCTCGTGCGCGACATCGAGGTGAACCTCGGCGTTGCGCTCGAAGGCGCGCGCGTGCTGCTGCTCGGCGCGGGCGGCGCGGCGCGCGGCGTCGTGCTGCCGATGCTCGAGCGCCGGCCCCGCGAGATCACCATCGTGAACCGCACGGCGCCCAAGGCGCACGCGCTCATCGAACAGTTCGCAGGCGCGGCGGGCGAGTTCGGCTGCATTCTCAACGGTGGCGGTCCTCAAGACGTCGATCCCAAGCCTTACGACGTGATCGTGAACGCGACGGCGGGCAGCCTCGATGCGGCGTTGCCCGAGTGTGACGAGCGCGCGTTCGGCACCGGTACGCTCGCCTACGACATGATGTACGGCGCGCAGCCCACCGTGTTCATGCGCCACGCGCAGGCACTCGGCGCGCGCGCGGCCGACGGCCTCGGCATGCTGGTCGAGCAGGCCGCCGAGTCGTTCTTCGTGTGGCGCGGCGTGCGGCCCGAGGGCGCGCCGGTGCTGGCGGCGTTGCGCGCGCAGCTCGCCGCGCAGGCCGCGTAACGCCCGGCGCCTCTCGCGCAAAACGGAGACGACGCCATGCGCAGGCAAGCCATCGGTGCGCAGGCCGCGGCGGTCGCGAGCGGCAGCGGGCGGCGCGCGCAGTCGCGCAAACGTCCTGGCGCGCTGCGCTGGCTGACCTGGGTCGTCTCGGTGTGCGCGATTGCGTGGATCGCCACGCAACTCTTCTACTTCGCGCAAATCGCGCTCTGGAACTTCGTCGATCCGCAAACCACGGCGTTCATGCGCACCGACGCCGCGCGTCTTTCCACCGACCGCCCCGGTCTCTCGATCCAGCACGAATGGGTCCCGTATGAACAGATCTCGCGCAACCTCAAGCGCGCGATCATCGCGTCCGAGGACGCGAACTTCGTCAACAACAACGGCTACGAAACCGACGCCATCCTCCAGGCTTGGGAAAGGAACAAGCAGCGCGGCCATATCGTGCGCGGCGGCTCGACCATCACGCAGCAGCTCGCGCGCAACCTGTTCCTCTCGCGCGAGCGGAGCTACATCCGCAAGGGCCAGGAGTTCGTCATCACGTGGATGCTGCAGACGCTGCTCGACAAGGAACGCATCTTCGAGATCTATCTGAATTCGGTGGAGTGGGGCAACGGCGTGTACGGTGCGCAAGCCGCCGCGCGCTACTACTACCGCACGAGCGCCGCGAAGCTCACGCCGTGGCAGTCGGCGCGGCTCGCGGTGATGCTGCCGCGTCCCAGGTACTTCGATGAGCATCGCAACTCGGTCTATCTCGCGCAGCGCACCGCCGTGATTGCGCGGCGCATGGGGGCGGCCGAGCTGCCGCATTGAAGCGCCGTCGCATCGCCACGCCAATGAAAAACGCGCCGTCTTTGCGGCGCGTTTTCCTTTGATTGTCTGCGTTTCTTCGGCTTACTGGCGAGCGAGCCGCGCGTTATCCGGCATCGGCATGTTGAAGTTGGTGCGAAACGGATTGATGTCGAGGCCGCCGCGCCGCGTGTAGCGCGCGTAGACAGCGAGCCGGTCCGGTTTGCACTCGCGCAGGATGTCCATGAAGATGCGCTCGGCGCACTGCTCGTGAAAGCCCGTGTGATTGCGGTACGAGATGATGTAGCGCAACAGGCCCGCCTGATCGATCTGCGGTCCGACATAGTGGATCTGCACGCTGCCCCAGTCGGGCTGGCCCGTCACCGGGCAGTTCGACTTGAGCAGGTTCGAGATCAGCGTTTCTTCTACCGGGGCTTCGTCGAAAGCCGCCTTGAGCAGCGTCGGCTCCGGGCGATAGATTTCCGTATCGAGATCGAGGCGATCGAGCGAGAGCCCTTCGAATTCCTCGAACGGGATCTTGCCGAACGCGCCCGGCTGCTCGAGCCGCACCGATACCGACGCGCCGCAGGCCGCCGTCACATCGCGCTTGATCGTCTCGCACACCACCTCGGCGGATTCGAACGGCGTTTGCGCGAACGAGCCCAGATAGAGCTTGAACGACTTCGATTCGATGATGTTCGGCGAGTCGGCGGGAATGAAGAACGTGGCGATCGCGATCTGCGGCTTGCCGCGCGCGTTGAGCCACGAAAGCTCGTAGGCGTTCCAGATATCGCTGCCGAAGAAGGGCAGTTGCGCGCCAATGCCGATCTGCTCGCGCGCGCCCGCGCGCGGGATCGGGAAGAGGAGCGAAGCGTCGTATTGCTCGGTGTAGGTGGAGGCCTTGCCGAGCGGAGATTGGTCGGGAGTCATGATGCGTTGGCTTCGGTTGCGAGATTGGTCACGCCGCTCGCCACGTGCCCGGTGGCCGTGACCGAGCGCGCGGATTCGCAATGGCGGATCTGGTCGTCGAAGAAAAAATCGGGTTCGAACTCGCGCAGGAACGGGCCTTTGTCGAGTCCGCCAAGGAACATCGCTTCGTCGATCTCGATGTTCCAGGCCATCAGCGTACGGATTGCGCGCTCGTGCGCGGGCGCCGAACGTGCGGTGACGAGGGCGGTGCGGATGCGCATTTGCGCGTTCGCGTCGGCGAGCTTCTGCAGACGGTTCAGCGCTGCGAGCAGCGGCTGCAACGGGCCTTGCGCGAGCGGCAGTTCGCGGTTGTCGCGCTCGTGGCTCACGAAGGCGGAAAGCCCCTTGCTCTGGAAAATCTGCTCGGCTTCGTCGGAAAACAGCACCGCATCGCCGTCGAAGGCAATGCGAATCTCGTGCGCGTTGCGTTCCGCCATTGTCGCCGATTCTGGAAAGACGCGTGCAGCGGGGAATCCAGCGTCGAGCGCGCTCTTCACATCGGCCGGATTCGCGGAGAGAAACAGCGACGCGTTGAGCGGCTTGAGGTAATGCCAGGGCTCGCGCCCGCGCGTGAACACGCCGCGCTGAATGTCGAGCCCGTGCTCGCGGCACGAACTGAACGCGCGCAGACCGCTGATGGGATCGCTGCGCGAGAGGATCACCACTTCCACGTGATGTGCGCCGTTATTGAGCGCGAGCAGCTTGCGGATCAGCGCGAACGCCACGCCTGGCCGCGCGGGCACGTTCAGGCGCTCGCGCTGGAGCGCCTCGTAGGCTCGCAGGTCGCCCGCCTCGAATACGTGGTTTTCCTCCTCGAAATCGAAGAGCGCACGTGACGAAATGGCGACGACGAGCTTGTCGGAAAGCGATACGGACACGATGGCCGCTCGTTACGCGAGGAACAACCGATACGCCGGGTTTTGCGTCTCTTCCCAGTGCGGATAACCGAGCG
>NZ_JBMIQH010000065.1:0-16547 GCF_056155635.1 Paraburkholderia sp. BR10141
CGGTTTCGCTCGACGGCTGCTTGCCGCCCTCGCAGCCCGCCAGTGCGCTGGCGGGTACGAGCACCGCTGCCGTGCGCAGGAAGCCGCGGCGTGTCGTGAGAGGAGATTCAGACATGGTGGGATTCTGTATGAGTTCGGCGCGGTGTGGTTCGACCGTGTCCGCGTAGCCATCCTGAGTTGTTGCGCGTGACATCCGCCGCGGCGGCCACGGAACGGAGATGTTAAATGGAACCGGTTCCACGATTGGAGCGCAATTCTACAATATACCTTTACGGGGCCGGTACCGACCGCGCAAGGGCGAGCGGACCACGGTTGTCATACCCTCCGAACAAACCCCAACAAATGCAACAAGTTGTTTGACAACTACGGTGGGCCAGTGCTACTGTGCCCGGTATTGACAACCCACCATCCCAGCACGAGGCCTCATGAACGTGTCCCCGATTGTCGAGAGCGAATTCGCCTCGACTGTGATGGCAGTGCCGCCGCTCGCACGCCGCCCCGACTTCTCCCTCGACGTCGAACAGAACCGCAAGCTGATCCGCCATATGGAAGCGGGCGGTATTCGCACGCTGCTGTACGGCGGCAATGCGAATCTGTACCACGTCGCCGTGAGCGAATTCCGCGAGTTGCTTGACATGCTCGCCGGCCTCACCGCGCCCGAAACGCGCGTGATTCCGGCCATCGGCCCCGACTACGGCAAGATGCTCGACCAGGCGCGCATCCTCGCGCAAACGCAATACAAGACGGCCATGGTGCTGCCGCTCTCCGGCTTCACCACGCCCGCAGGCGTCGAAGCCGGTCTCGCGCGTATCGCCGACACCGCCGGTATTCCGCTCACGCTCTATATCAAGAGCGAAGACTACGTCGACGTCGACACGCTCGTGCGCCTGATCGACCGCGGCACGCTCATTGCGGTGAAGTACGCCATCGTGCGCAAGGACCCGGCGAACGATCCGTATCTGCGCCGCCTGCTGGAAAGCGTGCCGGCCTCGAAGGTCGTCTCGGGAATGGGTGAGCGTCCGGCGCTGGTCCACGTGCGCGACTTCGGTCTGGCTGCCTGGACCACGGGCTCGGGCTGTATCGCTTCGAGCGCCATCATGGCGCTCCTGAAGGCCGCGAAGGAGGGCCGTGCGGAAGAAGCCCAGCGCCTCTACGATGCCTTCATGCCGCTCGAAACGCTGCGCGACAACATCTCGCTCATCCGCGTGCTGCATGACGCCGTGACGCTCTCGGGCATTGCCGACATGGGTCCGATCCTGCCGCTGCTCTCGCAGTCGCCCGCTGAGGCGCTGCCGGCGATCGGCGACGCGGCCAGGGCGCTGCTCGCGTTCGAGCAGAAGCTGGCCGCAACGGCCCAGACCGCCAGCGCATAAATGGCAGATAGCATTTGAACGGAGCGAACATGCAGATTACTGGAGCCATGTTGTTGGGCGCGCAAGCGGTGCGCGGCGAGGCGGGCGAGATGCGCGCCTTCGCGCCCGCGCTCGGCCAGGAGATCGAGCCTTCTTTCGGCCTCGGCGGCAAGGCCGAAGTCGCGCGCGCCTGTGAACTCGCGGCGCAGGCGTTCGACGCCTTCCGCGCCGCGCCGCACGAAACGCGTGCGCGCCTGCTCGAAGCGATCGCCGAGCGCATTCTCGGCACCGGCGACGCGCTGATCGAGCGCGCGCATCTCGAATCGGCGCTGCCCAAGGCGCGCCTCGAAGGCGAGCGCGGCCGCACGGTCGGGCAGCTGCGCCTTTTCGCGTCGCTCGTGCGCGACGGCCGCTGGTGCGGCGCCGTGCTCGACTCGGCGCTGCCCGAGCGCAAGCCGCTGCCGCGCTCGGACCTGCGCGCGCATCGCATCCCGCTCGGCCCGGTGGCCGTGTTCGGCGCGAGCAACTTCCCGCTGGCGTTTTCGGTGGCGGGCGGCGACACGGCTTCGGCGCTGGCTGCCGGCTGCCCGGTCGTCGTGAAGGCGCACCTCGCGCATCCGGGCACCTCGGAACTCGTGGGCCGCGCGATCCAGCAGGCCGTGGCTGACGTCGGCCTGCCCGAAGGCGTGTTCTCGCTCGTCTTCGGCGGCGGCAACGAAGCGGGCGAAACGCTCGTGGCGCACCCGGCTATCAAGGCCGTGGGCTTCACGGGCTCGCGCCGCGGCGGTCTCGCGCTTTCGCACATCGCGGCCGCGCGTCCCGAGCCGATTCCGGTCTACGCCGAAATGAGCAGCATCAACCCGATGTTCGTGCTGCCCGCGGCGCTGGCCGCCCGCGGCGACGCGCTCGCGCAAGGCTTTGTCGATTCGCTCACGCTGGGCGTGGGCCAGTTCTGCACGAACCCAGGCCTCGTGTTCGCGATCGACTCGCCGGAACTTGACCGCTTCGTGAAGGCGGCGAGCGCCGCGCTCACGCAGAAGCCCTCGCAGAGCATGCTGACTCCCGGCATCGCCTCGACGTATGGCGAAGCGATTGCGGCGCGCAAGCAGCTGCCGGGCATCGAGAATCTGGCCGAAGGCACGAAGACAGAAGCGCATTGCGACGCACTGCCGGTCCTCTTCAAGGCGAGCGCCGAGCAGTTCCTCGCCCAGCACGCGTTGTCGGACGAGATCTTCGGGCCGACCTCGGTCGTCGTGGCGTGCCGCGACGAAGCGGAACTCGCGCGCGTGGCGGAGCACCTCGAAGGCCAGCTCACGGCGACGCTGCACATCGACCGCGACGACTACGCGATGGCCGCGCGCCTCTTGCCGATTCTCGAGCGCAAGGCCGGCCGCATTCTCGCGAACGGCTTCCCGACGGGTGTCGAAGTCTCGTATGCGATGGTTCACGGCGGCCCGTTCCCGGCCACTTCGGACGCGCGCTCGACTTCGGTGGGCGCGATGGCGATCGAGCGCTTCCTGCGTCCGGTCTGCTACCAGGACCTGCCGGCCGAACTGCTGCCGGTCACACTGCAGAACAACAATCCGCTCGCGCTGTGGCGTTTGCGCGACGGCGAGCTGGTGAAGCAGTAATCCCGCGAAAGCGGTCAGAAAAGCGCCTGCAGAAGCCTTGCAGGCGCTTTCTCCAAAAGGAGCCCGACAAGAGGCTCACAGTAGTCTCACAAAGAGCCTGACGTTGCTTGACAACTTGATGCGTGGTTCGGCATCCTGTGTCCGGCTTTGAAAATACAAGAATCGACGGGTCGCGTAGAACAAATTCCATAAACAGAGATGTGAGGAGATGCGATGTTCGATGGACGTTTGAAGGCCAGGGTGCTGGCCGTGTGTGTGGCGGCCGCCGCGGCGCTCGGCATGAGCGCGGCAAAGGCCGATCCCGTTTCGCTGAACATAGTCGACGTGGCCGGTAACCTGCAGCTCACGCAGAAGGCTTTCGAAGCGTTCAAGGCGAAAAACCCGAATCTCGTCTCCAACATCACTTACACCAACGCGCCCGCGCCGCAGTTGCCTGGCAAGATCAAGGCCATGCAGGCCGCCGGTCGCGCCGACATCGATCTCGTGCTGACGGGGACCGACGCGCTCGCCGCCGGCATCGAACAGAATCTCTGGATGAAGCTGCTGCCCGACCAGCAGGCCGCGCTGCCGGGCGTGCTCGACAAGTACGCGCCGGGCGCGCGCAAGATGCAGGACCTGGCGCAAGGCTATGGCCTCGAAGTGGCGTACATGCCGGCCGGTCCGCTGATCGAATACAACCCGGCCAAGGTCGCCAGGCCGCCGCAAACGCCGCAGGAACTGCTGACGTGGTGCAAGGCGAACCCCGGCAAGCTGATCTATGCGCGTCCGGCCAACTCGGGGCCGGGCCGCACGTTCCTGATGGGCCTGCCTTACCTGCTCGGCGACAAGAACCCGCAAGACCCGATCAACGGCTGGGACAAGACCTGGGCGTTCCTGAAGGAGCTGAACTCGTGCGTGCCGTACTACCCGGGCGGCACCTCGGCGGTGATGAAGGAATTGGGCGAAGGCACGCGCGACATGACCGTGACGGTGACGGGCTGGGACATCAACCCGCGCGCGCTCGGCATCGTGCCGGCGGACTTCAAGGTGCAAGCGTTCAACAACATGACGTGGGTGAACGACGCCCACTATATGGTCGTGCCGAAGGGCGTTTCGAAAGAGAAGCTCGCGGTGCTGCTCAAACTCATGAACTTCATGCTCGAGCCGCAGCAGCAGGCCATGACGTATGACGACGGCTACTTCTATCCGGGCCCGGCAGTGAAGGACGTCACGCTGCAGATGGCGCCGAAGGAAAGCCAGGACGTGATCGCGAAATACGGCCGCCCCGAGTACGCGAAGTGGCTCACGGCCTATCCGCATGTCCAGCCGCTTTCGGCGCAGGCGATGGTCGCGGCGTTCCAGAAATGGGACCGCGAAGTCGGTTCGCAGAAGTCGCAGTAACGAGAGGAAGAATCAGCAATGGACGGACGGTATTCGAGTCGCTCATTCGGGTTGAGTGCCGTCCGCGTTCCATTCGTACGTAGTTGATCTTGTTGATCAGGAACGTGTCATGAAGCATTCTTTCGATCGCCTGCGCCTCGACTCGGTGTGTCGTAGCTTCACTAGCGCAGAGGGGACGCAGCTCGCCGCGCTGCGCGGTCTCGACCTCGACGTTCGCCGCGGCGAATTCATCGCGCTGCTAGGGCCGTCGGGCTGCGGCAAATCCACGGCGCTCAATTGCATCGCCGGTCTGCAGCCGCTCACGAGCGGCAGCATCTGGCTTGATGACCAGCGCATCGACGTGCTGCCGCCCGAGAAACGCGGCTTCGGTATGGTGTTCCAGAATTACGCGTTGTTCCCGCACATGACGGTGCTGGAAAACGTCGGCTTCGGCCTGAAAATGCAGGGCGTGCCGCGCGAAGAGGCGAAGCGCCGCGCGCGCGAGGCGCTGCAGCTCGTGCAGCTCGTCGGCCATGAAAACAAGCTGCCGGGCCAGCTTTCGGGCGGCCAGCAGCAGCGCGTGGCGATTGCCCGCGCCATCGTCATCGAGCCGCCGCTCGTGCTGATGGACGAGCCGCTCTCTAACCTCGACACCAAGCTGCGCATCGAAATGCGCGCGGAAATCCGCCGCATTCACGGGCAGCTCGAACGCGCCACGATTTACGTGACCCACGATCAGGACGAAGCGCTTTCGATGGCGGACCGCATCGTCGTGATGAAAGAGGGCGTCGTGCAGCAGGTCGCGACGCCGAAGGAAGTGTATAGCCGCCCCTCGAATCTGCACGTTGCGCGCTTCATGGGCTTTCGCAATGTGCTGCCGTTCGCCATGACGGGCGAGCAGGGCGCGCATGTTGCGATGTCGTCTTCGGGCATCACGCTCACAGGCGTGCCGATGGGCGAGCTGAACGGCGGCGAAATTTCCGTGGCCATGCGCCCCGAGGATTTCGAGCGCGCCAACGCGGGCGATGCGAACGCCTTCGACGTCGAAGTGGAAATGGTCGAATACGGCGGCCGCGATTCGCTGCTGCTCGCCAACGCGCCGTTCGGCAAGCTGTGGGCGCGCGTGGAAGGCGAATTCGAAGCGGGCGAGCGCGCCACGCTGCGCGTCGCGCCTTCGCACGTGCTGGCCTACGCGGAGCGTGCGTCATGAGCACGCTCCTTCCGTCGCTGGTCAAGACGCCGCGCGATTCTCGCGGCTGGCTCATCACGCCCGCGCTCGGCTTCATCATCGCGATGTTCCTCTATCCGTTCGCCTACGGTCTCGTGCTGTCGTTCAGGCCGATGAACGGCGGCGGCATGTTCGCGAATTACCTGCAGTTCGTTCACGACCTCTCGCTGTGGCCCACGGTGTTCGTCACGCTCAAGCTGGCGGTGCCCGCGACGATCATCAATGTCGGGCTCTCCCTGCCGGTGGCCTTCGCGCTGCGCCGCAAGTCGCCGTACCAGAAGCTCGTGACCACGCTGCTCGTCATTCCCGTCACGCTCGGCACTGTGCTGATCGCCGACGGCATGCTCAGCTACTTCGGCCCGAACGGCTGGTTCCCGCAGGCGCTGCACGCACTGCATCTGTATACGAACGAAGAGATCCGGCTCACGCACAACTATTGGGGCGTGCTGATTTCGCTGATCGTTTCGGGTTTCCCGTTCGCGTTTCTGCTCACGCTCTCGTACGTCACCGGCATCGACCCGACGCTCGCGCGGGCGGCGGCCACGCTTGGCGCAGGCCCGTGGCAGCAGTTCCGGCAAATCTATTTGCCGCTGCTCGCGCCCGGTCTCACGATGGCCGCGTGCCTGTCGTTCGTGCAGGCGTATTCGGTGTTTCCTTCGGCGGTGCTGCTCGGTGCGCCCGCGGGTCCCACGCGCGTGATCTCCATTGCGGCAGCGGAGGCGGCGTTCGAGAGCTATGACTACTCGCTCGCCTCGACCATCGCCATCGTGATGGGCTTCGTGCAGTTGATCGTCGTGGCCGCGATGTTGAGCGCCAAGCGCTTCTTCTACTCGGGCCCGGTGAGCGGGGGGAAAGGCTGATGAGCGCCCATCAACGTAACGCGGCCGGGCTCGGCCCGGGTGCACAGGCGGGCGAGGAACGTTCCGCTTCGGCCACCAGCGTAGCGCAGGCGAGGGCCGCTTCGCGCCTGCCCGACGTGCTCTGGAAAGTGTTCGTCTGGGGCGGTGTGGTGTTCTTCCTGCTCAACGTGGTGCTGCTGATCGCTACCGTGGGCGTGAACTCGATCGCCACGCGATGGTTCGGCACGCCGCTGCCGCAAGGCTTCACGCTGCACTGGTATGCGCAGGCGTGGCGCGACTTCCAGTTGTCGAGCGTGCTGTGGGTGACGTTCGAAGTGGTCGGCTCGGTCGTGCTGCTGTCCATCGCGCTGGGCGTGCCCGCGGCCTACGCTCTAGCGCGCGCGCAGTTCCCAGGCAAGCGCATTGCTATGCTCGTGTTCCTGCTGCCGCTCATGGTGCCGCCCGTCACGTACGGTATTCCGATGGCGACCGCCATGTACCAGATCGGCCTCGCGGGCACGTTGCCCGGCGTGATCCTCGCGAACCTGGTGCCCGCGCTGCCGTTCGTGATCCTCGTGATGACGCCGTTCATCGAGCAGATCGATCCGAACCTCGAGTCGGCCGCGCGCATTTTCGGCGCGAACACGCTGCGCTATTTCCGTTATGTACTGCTGCCGCTCCTCGTGCCGGGGATGCTGGCGGCCGGGCTGCTCGTGCTGGTGCGCACGATCGGCATGTTTGAACTCACTTTCTTTACCGCCGGGCCCGACACGCAGACGCTGGTGGTTGCGCTGTACTACGCCGTCTTCTCGACGGGCGTGCGTGCGCCGCAATCCATCGACGCGATGGCCATGATCTACATGGCCATCACGCTCGCGTGGGTGCTGGTGGCACTGCAGTTCGTCAGCCCGACACAGCTCGTGTCGCGCGTGAAGGAGCAGCGCTAGGGCCGGCGGCTTTACTGGAAACACCTGGAGCAACGCAAGATGAGCAAGAAGCGAAAGACCCCCGAAGAACTGCGCAGCCACCGCTGGTATGGCGTGAACGACCTGCGGTCGTTCGGCCATCGCTCGCGCACCGCGCAGATGGGCTACAGCCGCGAGGAGTACGCGGGCAAACCGGTGATCGCCATCCTCAATACGTGGAGCGAGATCAACCCTTGCCATACGCACTTCAAGCAGCGCGTGGAAGAGGTCAAGCGCGGCATCTGGCAGGCGGGTGGTTTCCCGATCGAACTGCCGGTGCAGACGCTTGCCGAGCCGTTCCAGAAGCCCACCACGATGCTCTATCGCAACTTCCTCGCCATGGAGGCGGAAGAGACGATCCGTTCGTACCCGGCCGACGGCGTCGTGCTGATGGGCGGCTGCGACAAGACCACGCCCGCGCTGCTGATGGGCGCGATCTCGATGGATCTGCCGACTATTTTCCTGCCCGCGGGTCCGATGCTCAACGGCAACTGGAACGGCGTGACGCTCGGTTCGGGTTCGGACACCTGGAAGTACTGGGCCGACCTGCGCGCGGGCAAGATCACCGAAGAGGACTGGAAGGGCGTGGAAGGCGGCATTGCACGCTCGCCGGGCCACTGCATGACGATGGGCACGGCATCGACGATGACGAGCGCCGCGGAAGCCTTGGGCTTCACGCTGCCGGGCTTCGCCTCGATTCCCGCGCCGGACTCGCGCCACGCGCAGATGTCGGCAAAGACGGGCATGCGCATCGTCGAGATGGTGTGGGAAGACCTGAAGCCGTCGGACATCATCACGCGCAAGTCGGTCGACAACGCCGTGACCACGTGTCTCGCGCTTTCGGGCTCGACCAACGCGATCGTCCACATGATCGCGCTTGCGCGCCGCGCCGGTGTCGATCTCACGCTCGCGCAGTACGATGAAATCGCGCGCCGCACGCCGGTGCTCGCGAACATCCGCCCGACCGGCAAGTACCTCATGGAGGACTTCTACTACGCCGGCGGCCTGCGCGCGATGCTCAAGGAACTCGGCGAGCTGATCGACGGCACGCAGATGACCGTGAACGGCAAGACGCTCGGCGAAAACATCGCCGACGCGCAAATCTACAGCGAAGAGGTAATCTATCGCCGCGCGAAGCCGCTCATGCCGGATACGGGCCTCGCCGTGCTGCGCGGCAATCTCGCACCGGACGGCGCCGTCATCAAGCCCGGTGCGGCGGAAAAGCGCCTGCACGTGCACACGGGCAAGGCCGTAGTGTTCAAGGATTACAACGACATGGCTGCGCGCATCGACAGTGAAGAGCTCGACTGCGACGAGAACAGCGTGATCGTGCTCCAGCACGCGGGTCCTGTCGGCGCGCCGGGCATGCCGGAGTGGGGCCAGCTGCCGATTCCGCAAAAGATTCTGCAGAAGGGCGTGCGCGACATGTTGCGTATTTCCGACGCGCGCATGAGCGGCACGAGCTACGGCGCATGCGTTTTGCACGTGGCGCCGGAATCGTTCATCGGCGGTCCGCTCGCCCTCGTGCAGGACGGCGACCTGATCGAGCTGAACGTGCCGGAGCGCCGCCTGAACGTGCTGATTTCGGACGAGGAAATGGCGCGCCGCAAGGCCGCGTGGGTCGCACCGGAACCGCGCTTCAGGCGCGGATATGGCGCGATGTACCAGATGCACGTCATGCAGGCCAACAACGGCTGCGAGTTCGACTTCATGCAGCGTGACGGCGTGGGCGGCTCGTGCGCCAGCGCCGGCGGCGAACCCGAGATTCACTAAGGAGACGAATTCGGCCGGGAGCGCTTCAGGGGTGATGCGCTCCTTGCCGGACAGGAGGCAATGTAGCAACCAGGGTTTTAACGAGTATCAAACCACAACGACTAAAGATAGGACGACTGATGAAAAAGACTATCCTCGCTTCCGCGCTTGGACTCGCCGCGCTGGGCGCTCACGCGCAAAGCAGCGTCACGCTGTACGGTATCGTCGATAACGGTATTGGTTATCAAAGCAGCTCCACCTCGCTGGGCAAGACTTCTGGCGGACGTTCGCTCGTCAAGATGGCGCAGGGCATCTGGGCCGGTTCGCGCTTCGGCTTGAAGGGCGGCGAAGATCTGGGCGGCGGCACGCGCGCGATCTTCACCCTTGAAGAAGGCTTCAATTCGGCAACGGGCGCACAGCAAACCACGAACCTGATGTTCAGCCGCCAGGCGTTCGTGGGTGTCACGAACGCGAACTACGGCACGCTGACGGCCGGCCGCCAGTACGCCCCGTACTACACGCTGCTTTCGCCGTACAGCCCGACCACGTGGCTGACCGGCGCATACGGCGCGCACCCGGGCGACATCGACTCGATGGACACCATCTATCGCATCAACAACGCGCTGGTCTATACGTCGCCGAACATCGCGGGCCTGACCGTGAGCGGCATGTATGCACTGGGCGGCGTGGCGGGCAGCACCGGCGCAGGCCAGACGTGGAGCCTTGCCGCGCAATACCTGCACGGTCCGGCAGGCATCGCCGTAGGCTTCGAGCGCCTGCACAACGCGACGCCTAACGGCGGCGCATGGAGCGCGAACTCGACGGCTTACAGCAACGGCGAGCCGGGCGTGTCGGCTCTCACGAACGGCTTCCAGACGACACAGTCGCAGCAGCGCCTGGCTGTGACAGCTGGCTACCAGTTCACCTCGCAGTGGGACATTTCGGTGGCTTACTCGAACGTCCAGTACATTCCGGGCACGGGTTCGTCCTTCCACGACACGCAGATCTGGAACACGGGCGGCGTCGTGCTGCACTACAAGCCGATCACCGTGCTCGACCTCGCGGCTGGGTTCTCCTACACGCGCGCGACCAAGGCCAACGGCATCCAGAGCTCGGCTTCGTACGCACAGTACAACCTGTCGCAGTACTACACGCTGTCGAAGCGCACGGGTCTGTACTTCGTCGAGGCGTACCAGCGCGCAGGCGGTCAGACGCTTGGCACGAACGGCGCGGGCAACATCATCAACGCGACTGCCGACATCGGCGATGGCCAGAACAGCGCGCCGTCCTCGTCGCGCAGCCAGGTGGCGGGCGCGATCGGTATCATTCACCGCTTCTAAGTCTTCACGCTCCGAAAGCAGTATGTTCGGCGGTGCCGGGTCGACAACCGGCGCCGCCGTTTTTTTTTGCGGGCAGAGGTAGTAGAACATCTAATCTTCGAATATCCGGCCGAATCGATAAGATCCTGCGATGTTTCACGGAGAATCGGCATGACATTCACGACTTCCGCGCTTCATCTCTCCAACGTCAGGCTGGCCGACGGCCAGCGCGTTGGCGTCGCGCTCGCCGATGGCCGCATCGAGGCAATCGGACCCCACGTCGCGGCACAGCCGGGCGTACCAGTCGTCGTCGGCGGCGCAGGGCTGCTGCTGCCCGGATTCGTCGAAGGCCACACGCACCTCGACAAGAGCAACTGGGGCCGCCCGTGGTATCGCAACGAGGTAGGGCCGCTGCTCACCGACCGCATCGCCAACGAGCGCGAATGGCGCAGGACCTCGGGCCACGATGCCGCCGCCCAGTCGCTCGCGCTGGCGCGTGCATTCGTGCAGGCCGGCACGACGCGCCTGCGGACCCATGTCGACATCGACACCGACGCGCGGTTGCGCTACCTCGAAGGCGTGCTCGCCACGCGGCAGACGCTGCGCGATGTCCTCGACCTGCAGATCGTCGCGTTTCCGCAGTCGGGCATGCTGATCCGGCCCGGTACGGTCGAACTGCTCGACAGCGCACTGGCGGCCGGCGCCGACGTGCTCGGCGCGCTCGACCCGGCGCTGATCGACGGCGATCCCGTGGCCTCGCTCGATGCCACGTTCGCACTGGCGGAGCGCCATCGCAAGCCGATCGATATTCATCTGCACGAACCCGGCGAGGTCGGGGCGTTCACGCTGAAACTGCTGCTCGATCGCGTGCAGGCGCTCGGCATGCAAGGTCAGGTGGTCGTGAGTCACGCGTTTTGTCTGGGCGCGTTGCCGGAGCGTGTGCGCGACGCATTGATCGACCGGATTGCGCAACTGCGCGTGGCGCTGCTGACGAGCGCGCCGCCTTCGTGCCCGGTTCCGCCGCTCAAGGTCTGCCGCGACAGGGGCGTGACGGTGTTTGGCGGCAACGACGGCATTCGCGACACGTGGTCGCCGTATGGTGTGCCCGACATGCTCGAGCGTGCCATGTTGATCGGCTTGCGCTACGACTTGCGGCGCGACGACGATATCGCTATCGCATTCGACTGCGTGAGCGTGGCCGCCGCGCGTGGCTGCGGTTTCGCCGACTACGGTCTGCAGGTTGGGGCGCGGGCGGACCTCGTCGTCGTCGAGGCGGAGAGCGTCGCGCAGGCCGTCGTCGCGCGGCCCAAGCGCAAGCTGGTTGTCGCGAATGGATGTGTCGTCGTGCGTGATGGGGAGTGGATCGTGTGAGTGATCGGTGGGACAGGCAGCACGCCGGCGCGTTCCATCCGCCAAAAAGCGCTTCGCAGATTGCCACGTTAGGGCTCGGTTCGACCCTTCTCTGTCGTTCCACTTAGAACAGCGTATGCAACTGCTGCGTGTTCTTCATCGGCCGCGATGGCATCGTTAGATGCCACCGTGCGCGGCGATGAACATGGCGACGGCCGACCGGCAATAGGATTCGATTTCGTTGTCGTCCTCTGCTCTCGCCTCGTCGAAGCGGGCGATAAGCAGGAGATCGGATCCTTTGAACAGCGCGGCAAACAAGCGGGCCGACTGGAGAGCGTCGGGTACGTTCAGAATCGCTTTCGCGTGCAACTGACTCAACACGGCCTCGATTTGGGCGATGACATGCGCGGGCCCGGCATCGTAATGGAGCTTGCTTAACGACGGTTGATTCGTCTTGTCGGCCAACACCATGGCTTCGACACTGCGGACGTCCGGGCTCAACAGCGTGCGAAGCAGGGATGATCCCACCGCCATGAGCTGATCTTCGGCCGAACCGTCGACGCCTTCAGAAAGGGCCTGCGGTGCAAACCGATCGCAGCGGGCCACCATGGCCGCGCTGAACAGCGCCTCCTTGTTCTCGAAGTGCCGATAGATGCTGAGCTTGGATATCTTCGCGCGCTGGGCGACCTTGTCCATGGTCGTCGCTTGAAAACCCAATTCCACAAAGAGTTCGCAGGCGGCGTCGACGATCGTTTGGCGAAGCGCCTCGTTGGCGGGCCGGCCGCGCCGGCCCTGGCTGTTTTCGGTCACGTCAATTCCAGTACTTGACAGTATTCAAATTCATGTATTACGATACCATTAAGTATCGTAATGTGCAAGCCAAGGGTGGTTTCACCGGTTGTCCAAATCAGGGTTCCCCGGGGCGCCCGGCGACATCGAATGGGGCATTGTCCGGCCGGTCACCTACTCGCTGACCCTCTCAAGCGCGTATCGCCCGCCGATATTGCACACCACGCCCAGCCGACCCCTCCATCCACAACACGGAGCCCAACACCATGAATGACGTCATCATCATCGGCGGCAGCTTTGCCGGCCTCGCCGCCGCCCTGCAGCTCGGCCGTGCCCGCCGCAAGGTCACCGTTCTCGATACCGGCAGGCCGCGCAATCGCTTTGCCGGCCACTCGCATGGCCTGCTCGGCCACGATCACAAGCCGCCGCTGGACATCCTGGTCGAGGCGCGGCAGCAGCTGGTGCGCTATCCAACGATCAGGCTGGTCGATGCGCGGGCCGAGAGCGTGTCTGGCGCCATCGACGATTTCTGCGTCGTCACTGACGATCACGAAAGCCTGAGGGCGCGACGCCTGATCCTGAGCTATGGCGTCGCCGACCAGATGCCTGATGTTCCGGGCTTTGCCGAAAGCTGGGGCACGTCCATCGTGCCCTGCCCCTATTGCGACGGCTTTGAAGTCGCCGGCCAGCATTGGGGCCTCGTCTGGTCCAGCCCGCAATCGCACCAGTCTGCCAGGTTGTTCCGCGATTGGACTGACAAGTTGACTGTCTTCGCCGATGGTCATGACATTGCGGCCGATATCCAGGCCGATCTGGCGCGCCGCAACATACCTCTCGTCGATGGCCGGATCGTCGAGATCGCCCATCACATGGGCGATATCGCCACCGTCAATCTCGATACCGGCCGCAATGTCGCGGTCGATATCCTGTTCGCCCAACCGCGCAACAGGCCGTCCGCAAGCCTGCATGAATCGCTGGGCCTCGCCACGGTCGATACGCCCACCGGCATCGTCCTCAAGGTCGACGAGCGCCGCCAAACCAGCATGCCCGGCATCTACGCCGCCGGCGACCTCGCCACGCCCTTCTTGCCCTCGGTCACCCAGGCATCATCGCAGGGCGCGATGGCGGGTATCTTCGCCCAGCAGTCGATGGTTGTTTGAGAGCACAGATTCCTTTCTCCCGTTGCGTCGTCGCCTTCGAAAAGGGCGGCGTAGATCGGCGCGGTGAAGGACGGATCGTCGAGTCAAGGACAGGGCACGCCGCGCTCAGAGGAAGTTCCTGATTAGCATCGTCACCCACCGCCAGGCACCGCCGCAGCCGGCGGCCCGGCAGCGCGCATCGGGATCCGCCAGAAGGCGGCCATTGGCGTCGCTCACCGAACTTGAGTTGCTCAGGAAGTACGCCACGCTGTCTTGCAAGGGATCGAGCCCGTCCTCAGGGATATCTATCCACAGGCCGTTTTCGGTATTCAAGCGGGCCGACAGCGAATCGAAATTGAAACTGCCAAGATAATATCGATGGCCGTCGATGAGGACCAGCTTGGCGTGCATCATGCGGTTCTCTCGGTCGGAATATTCGCGCACCTCGATCCCTGCATTCACCAAGCCGGGCAGATCGTCGGCATAGGCGCGCCCGACCGCGGGGAATTCCTGCGTGATGCTCGCCAGCGAGGCGCTCACCAGGATCACGTGGACACCTTCGCGCTGCCTGCGCTCAAGCGCCTCGCGCAGTTCCGGCACCAGGATCAGGTAGGGGTTGATGATCAGGATTTCGTGCTGCGCCTTATCGAATGCTTCTAGCATGTCCTGCAACGTGCCTGGCGAGCGCTTGTCGGGCCAGTCGTGGACATAGTGCAGTCGCTCGCAGGCGATCGGCATCCAGGCGGGATCAAAATACGCCCCGCGAGCGGGCGGAGCGGCGGGATCATTGGGCGTATCGGAGGCAGTGGGTGTATCGGTAGCGGCCAGGTCTGTCGCCAGGGCAGCAGCATCGAGCGGAGCCTTCAGCCATTCGCGCCAATAATGGATGCGAGCCGGGTCCAGCGTCGGATAACCCTGCGAGTCTCGATAAGGACTTTCGACGTTGAGGAATTTTTCCGGCTCGGGGCGAACCACTTCCGGGCTATTCCAGAACAACGCGAAATGCTGGTACATGGCGTGCAGGGAGGAAGCCTCCTGGCCGGCGTCGCCCGACACCATCAAATCGCGCTCGCTGAGCCAGTTGCGGAAGCTCTCATCCCAGATCGAGGTACTGCCGATCACGCCCGTGTCGCCAACCAGGAACAGTTTGTCGTGCATGCGATGCGAAATCTCGACGAGATCGGATCGTGGATGGAAGATTCGGAGTTCAATGCCGGGCGCCACCTCGTGCAGGGCGACGATGAGTTCGTCCTCGAACGGGTAGTGCGGCTCGGGGCCGATGCCGTCGATCAGCAGCTTGACCGGCACGCCTCGGCGCGCAGCCTCGACCAGATGACGCAAAAGCAGGCCGCCGGTCTGATCGATTTCGAAGATGTAGGCGAGGATGCGGATCTGTTCGGTAGGCGCGGCACGGTCGACCAGCGCAATCCGCGACTGCATCAACTGACCGTCATCAAGACTGGCGACCAGGTCGACACATTGCGCGTGACCTTGCTGGGAAGAGGCAAACACGCACGCCAGAATGAGCGCCAGGCTTCTTGTTGTGGTCATGATGTGGCAAACGGGTTCGATGTGTTTCCGGCCCTGTGTCCTTGAAGGTCTGCAAGGCTTTGTCGCGTAAGCGCGGTCAAGTCGCTCGCTGTTACTTCGGGAAGGTGAACAGAGATCGACCCACTGCCGTCGTTCGATCATCTGCTGCGTGGAAGACCCTTCTCGAGGGTACAGCGGCCATTGCCATAACGCTGCGATCGTTGAACCATCCAGACGCCTTTCACACCTTACCTGTAGTCATTCCCCAGCGATTCGGCTAACGCATATCGGGTCTTTACCCATGCCCTTTGGAGTGGTTGCCGACTTCCTGTCATATCCATCCGCGCAAGAATGACATGACCGTCGCCGACGGGGGGCCGGGAGGTGTCATGCCCGTCACTGATTCGCGGCAAGACCAGGCTCCCGCCATCGGGCTACTGTCCTATCGATATTCCGACTCACTGTCGGTTCGCTGAGGGATCACATCATGAACAAGCTCACTGCCACCATTCTCGCCAGCTGCTTCTCGTTCGCGACCGCGGGCGCCTTCGCCGATGATAGTGTACCGACCGACGCGACTGCCAACGACGCGCCGAGTCAGGAGATAACCGCAAAGAGCGCAACAGAATCAGACGCGATGAGCGCCGACAGCGCGGCCAAAGACGCGATGAAAGAAGATGCGATGAACCATGACGGCATGGCCGGAGATGAAACAAAGAATGCCGAGGTGAAGGAGTAGTGTCGATGCCAGGTGATCCGCTGATGCCAGACCAGAAGACGCTTCCCGGAGGCGCTCCACGGACCACCCTCACCAGGCACCCGCGCAGTAGTCAGGCCCTTCGAAGCCTTGACGGTTTCGGAACGTCCGTTGCCTGCTGGAAAGCGGACGTACGAATGTCAGCGTGAGAACGGTGGCCAGCGTCGGCAACTGGCGGGCATAACAACAAGGTGAAATGTCCAGGCTCTTCGCTAAGCCGCAGCCCCTCCTTATGCAAAGTTTGCATATGTCCATGCCGACACAGCATTAGACGAGCACGTCGGGCCACTTCATCATCGCGTCTCCGCAGCAATTGCGGTTGCCTCTACATCCCAGTGGTCACAAGGCATTACAACAAGGACATGCGTTATCAGGGCCGGCCGGCCGTGTAGACAGGCTCGGTACGGTACATGGATACCGTACTCCCGGTATGGCTCGCTCGCGCTGTCCATCACGTAGGAGACAATGTGAAGCAATCGATACAACGGAACATCGGCCCGTTCGCGCTGATGTTCACCGGCCTCGGGTCGATCATCG
>NZ_JBMIQH010000066.1:0-15837 GCF_056155635.1 Paraburkholderia sp. BR10141
TAGGTGCCGCCCCGCACAGGGGCAACGCATGCATACCGACGCGAAAACAAGAAAAGGCGAAAGCACGGACCCTGCTACAAAAACCGCAAACGCTCAGACCGGCGCCAACTGCAGCCCCTCCAGCAACTGCCGCACCCGCGAGAGATCGCGATTCACCGCGCCAGCATCCTCGAACAGCTCCGCGAGCCAGTCAACGAACACGCGCACACGCGGCGACAACTGTCGCGACTTCACGAACGCCACCGAAACGGGCGTAGGCAGCGGCTTCCACTGCGGCAGCACCTCGACCAACGCACCGCTGTCCAGGTACGGCTGCGCAGCGAGCAGCGGCGGCTGGATCAGCCCATAGCCCTGCAAACCGCACGTGAGGTAGGCGAACTCGTCGGAGACATGTACGAAGCCATCCACCTTCACCTTGGTCGGACTGCCCTCCACCTCGAAGTCGAACTCGAACGGGCGCCCCGTGAGCGGCGAGAGGAAGTTGACGACCGGATGCCGCGCGAGATCGTCGAGCGTTTGCGGCGCGCCGTGCCGCTCGAGGTACGCGGGGCTCGCGCAGGTCACGTGCTCCAGCACGCCGAGGCGCCGCGCCGCGAGTCCCGAATCGGGCAACTCGCCGAGCTGGATGCTGCAATCCACGCCTTCGCCGACGAGGTCGACGTTGCGCAGGCTCACGCCGATCACGAGGTCGATCTGCGGATAGCGCGCGTGGAAGGCGTCGAGCGCGGGCAGCACGATCGCATTGGCGATGAGCCCCGGCATTTCCACGCGCAAGCGCCCGCCGATCGCGCCGGGCGACTGGCGCACGCTCGCTTCGGCATCGTCGATGTCGGCGAGGATCTGCGAGGCGCGCTCGTAGTACGCGGCGCCTTCGGGCGTGAGCGAAAGGCGCCGCGTTGTGCGCACGAGCAATTGCGTGCCGAGCAGCGATTCGAGGTTTTGCATCAGCGTGGTGGCACTGGCGCGCGGCATATCGAGTGACTGCGCGGCTTTGGTGAAACTATTGGTGTCAACGATGCGCACGAACGTGCGCATCGCCTGGATGCGGTCGATCACGGGCGAGCTCCTGCAATGGGCTTGAGGCTTGAACGAAATCCGCGCTGGTGCAGCAAAAGGGTGAGCCGCGTAGCGATGAAAGCGCTTCGCGGTGCCGGCGTCTCGCGGAAAGCGACGCTCAGCGGTTAAACAGCCATGACGATTGGATGGCGGCGTATGTGACGCCGGCTCGACTACGGGAGGCCAAAAAAGAAGGCCTCGAAGGGAAAGGGCTGGCGGGCCATCCGGAACGGATGGCCCGGCGGGGCAGGGTGTTACGTCTGGATGCGCGGCGCTTGTTTGCCGCGCGGCGTGCGCGTTACTTGCGCAGCGAATCGAGGTCGATCACGAAGCGGTACTTCACATCGCTCTTGAGCATGCGCTCATAGGCGTTGTTGATGTCCTGCATCTTGATCATTTCGATATCCGACGTAATGCCATGCTTGCCGCAGAAGTCCAGCATTTCCTGGGTTTCTGCAATGCCGCCGATCAGCGAGCCCGCCAGACGGCGGCGCTTCAGGATCAGGTTGAACACTTGTGGCGACGGGTGATCGTGTTCGGGCGCGCCCACCAGCGTCATCGTGCCGTCACGGCGCAGCAGCTCGATGAACGGGTTCAGGTCGTGCTGCGCGGCCACGGTGTTCACGATCAGGTCGAAGCTGTTGGCGTGCGCCTGCATCTGCTCCGGGTCCTTCGAGATCACCACTTCGTCCGCGCCCAGGCGCTTGCCGTCTTCGATCTTCGACGGCGACGTGGTGAACAGCACCACGTGCGCGCCCATGGCATGCGCGAGCTTCACGCCCATGTGGCCGAGGCCGCCGAGACCCACGATGCCGACCTTCTTGCCGGGGCCGGCGCCCCACGTGCGCAGCGGCGAATACGTGGTGATGCCCGCGCACAGGAGCGGCGCGGCCGCGGCGGCATCGAGGTTCTCGGGTACGCGCAGCACGAACGCTTCGTCCACCACCAGCTGCGTGGAGTAGCCGCCGTAGGTGATGTCGCCGCTCACGCGGTCGGCGCCGTTATAGGTGCCGACCCAGCCGTTCTCGCAATACTGTTCGAGGCCTTCGGCGCAGCTCGGGCAGGTGCGGCAGGAGTCGACGAGACAGCCCACGCCGACGAGTTCGCCCACCTTGTACTTCGTGACACCCTTGCCGACTTCGGCCACGCGGCCGACGATCTCGTGGCCGGGCACGACCGGGTAAATCGTGTTGCGCCATTCGTCGCGCGCCTGGTGCAGGTCGGAGTGGCACACGCCGCAGAACAGCACGTCGATACGGACGTCGAGTTCGCGCATGTCACGGCGCTGGAATTCGAACGGGGCGAGCGGCGAGGCGGCGTCGCGGGCGGCGTATCCGTAGGTTGGGTACATGGGTTGGCTCTCCTCTAGTGCATGGGTGTTGCGGCAGGGTTCCCATCGTAAGGATCGGCACCCACCCAGGGAATACCTGAAGCTATCGAAGACTTGCCTGATTCTCCTGGCGCGCAGCACATCCACAGGTTCGGTGATAGATTGGCAAGCCTGTTTCTCTGCCTGACTTCATCTTTTGGGGCACAACCGATATGGGCTACGTCAAAACCCTCGCCGCGGCGGCCATCGCGCCGGCGGCCGCCACGCAGGCGCGCACGGTCGACCTGCTCATGCAAATCACGCAGCGCGACGGCGTGCACGCCACGGCGGTCGAAGGCGTGCGGCTCTACCGCGGCAGCGAAAGCCATCCGCGCCAGCCGGTCATGTACGAACCGAGCATTTTCATCGTCTGCCAGGGGCGCAAGCGCGGCTTTCTCGGCGACCAGGTGTTCATCTACGACGCCCAGCAATACCTGGTCCTCTCCGTGCCGATGCCGTTCGAGTGCGAGACCGAGGCGAGCCCCGAGAAGCCGATTCTGGCCATCTCGATCCGCGTCGATCTCACGACCGTCGCCGAACTGCTCATGGCGCTCGACGATCCGCGCCGCGCCGTGTCCGAACCGTCGGGCATCTACGCCACGCCGCTCGACGCCACGCTCTCGAACGCCGTGCTGCGCCTGCTCGAAGCGCTCGCGCAGCCATACGAGGCACGCATTCTCGGCCCCTCGATCGTGCGCGAAATCTGCTACCGCGTGCTGATGGGCGAGCAGGGCGACGCAATTCGCGCGGCGCTCACGCATCAGCATCACTTCGGGCGGATCGCGAAGGCGCTGCGGCGCATTCACACCGACTACCGCGGCGACCTCGACGTCGAAACGCTCGCCTCCGAGGCGGGCATGAGCCTTGCCGTCTTTCATGCGCACTTCAAGGCCGTCACCTCGACGTCGCCCATGCAGTACGTGAAGACCACGCGCCTGCACCATGCGCGGCTCCTGATCACGCACGACGGTCTGACCGTGAGCGCGGCGGCCACGCGCGTGGGCTATGAAAGCGCGTCGCAGTTCAGCCGCGAATTCAAGCGCCTCTTCGGCATGAGCCCGGCCGACCAGATGCGCCGCGCGCGCGACGCCGCAGCCGCCGCGGCCGCGCCGCGCGTCGAGGTGTTGCCGCCGCGTTATGTGACGGCCGTGTGAAGTCCACGCGCGGGCGTGCGGTATTCGATTCGCATATCGAAACATTGACGGAAGGGTGACACGACGATGAAGCCATGCCTGCTGGTCCTGATACTGCTTCCCGCTGAAGACCTCGCCGGGTTTGGCGAACAGTTCGACGTGATCTACGCGCCCGATGCCGATGCGCGCGCCAAAGCGGTCGCGGAACGTGGCAAGGACGTGCACGTGGTGCTCACCAACGGCACGACGGGTCTCACCGCCGACGAGATCGACCGCATGCCCGCGCTCGAACTGGCGGGCGCACTTGGCGCGGGCTACGAAAATATCGCGCTCGACCGTGCACGCGAGCGTGGCATCGCGCTGTGCAACGGCGCGGGCGTCAATGCCGACTGCGTGGCCGACCACGCGCTCGCGCTGCTGCTCGCGGCCGTGCGCGCCGTGCCGCAGTTCGACGCCGCGTGCCGCACCGGCGTCTGGCGCGACGCGCTGCCCATGCGTCCCACGGTAACGGGGCGGCGGCTCGGCATTGTCGGCTACGGTCATATCGGCGAGAAGGTTGCGAAGCGCGCGGCGGGCTTCGGCATGGAACTCGGCTATCACAACCGAAAGCCGCGCGAGGGCGCTCAGGCGCGCTACTTCGAGAGCGTGATGGCGCTCGCGCAATGGAGTGACTTTCTCGTGATCGCGACGCCGGGCGGCGCGCAAACGAAGCATCTGATCGATCGCGCCGTAATCGATGCGCTGGGGCCGCAGGGTTTTCTCGTCAACGTGTCGCGCGGCAGCGTGGTCGATACGGCCGCACTCGCCCTCGCGCTGAAGGCGGGGGCGCTGGGCGGCGCGGGGCTCGACGTCTACGAGGGCGAGCCGCAGCCGCCCGCTGCGCTCATCGGGTTAGACAACATCGTGCTCACGCCGCACGTGGCCGGCGCGTCGCCCGACGTGCGCACCGCCACGGTGCGCCATTTCGCCGAAAACGCGGCGCGGCACTTCGCGGGCGAGGCGTTGCTCACGCCGCTTTGAGGGCGGACGTTGGGCGCTTTTAGCGCCCGCTTGCGCCGCCTTGTGTATGCCATCGTGCGCGGACGCCTGCGGCGCATGACGTATCATTCCTTCTGTGCGAGCCACAATCGCTGTTCGAGCGGCCGCTAATGACCACTATGGCCATGAACGTGGCGCGACATCCTGCCCGATTTGCAGATCCGGGCCGTGACGCCAGGGCGGTGATATCGAAGGCTCAAAAATGAAAACGCTGATTGGCGCGCTACACGAGCACGCGGCCCACGTGGTCAACCGCTTCTACGAGGAGCTGGGCCGCTTGCCCAAATCCCGCCGCATCCTCGAAATGCTTTCGGGTGCGGAACTCGCGCACCTCAAGGCGCGGCAGATCCAGAATCTGCTTGCCCTCGCCAGTCTCGGGCCGACCTCGCGCGAGCATGAGGACATGGCGCAGCGCATCGGCCGCATTCATGCCATTGTCGGGCTCGACAAGGAAGAACTCGTGCGCAGCCGCGGCATTCTTCAGGAACTGATCTACGCGGACGTCGGCCGCACGGTGAGCACGCAACAACTCTCGCTCTACGCGCGCCGTCTGACCGCCGACCTCGCGTGGCAGCTCAAGGCGTATCAGGCCGTCCAGGACTCGCAGCAGGAGGCGCTGTTGCGCATCACGCGTCTTGTCTGGGAGGCAGGCAGCTACACGAATTTCATCGACCAGGTCATTGCCGCGCTGGCGGAGCATGACGAAGTGAGCGCCTGCACCATCGGACGTCCTGACGAAGCGGGTATTTTTCACTTCGAGGCTGGCGCGGGCGGCAAGACGCAAGGCGGCATGCTCAACGTGCTTGCCGCGCACGATCGGGAAATCAGCGTGCGCGCCGATCATCCGCAAGGGCAGGGCGCCATTGGGCGTGCGTGGCGCAGCGGCAAGCCCGAGCGCGTCATCAACTATCAGACGGATCCGCTCGTCGCGCCGTGGCGCGATCTCGCGGCGCGCGAGGGCGTGCGCTCTTCGGTGTCGATTCCGCTGGCCGCGCCCGGGCAGCCGCCGCTCGCCGTGTTGAGTCTGTATAGCGCGTTTCCGGGCGGCTTCGTCGGGCCCGATCAGGTGGCCTTCGTCGATTTGCTGCAAACGCTGCTCGGCTGCGCCGCGACGCGCATCGCCGGCAACGACGGCCTGAGCGCCGCGGTGCCGGTGAGCGTGCGCCAGCATTGGGCGGCGCTCGTGCGTACCGGCGCGCTGGAAATGCACTATCAGCCGCTGCTCAGCCTCGCCACGGGCAAGGCGACCAAGGTCGAAGCGCTGGCGCGTCTGCGCGACGGCGAGCGCCTGCTCGTGCCCGACGTGTTTCTCTCGGCACTCTCTTCCGACGATCTGCTCGCACTCTTCGCACGCGGCATCGAGCAGGCGCTCGCCGACCGCGCACGCTGGTACGCCCAGGGCCGCGATCTCGACGTCTCGATCAACCTGCCGCCGGCGGCGCTCAACGACATCCGCTATTTCGAGGCCGCCCGCACCGCGCTGGCCGCGCACCGTTGCCCGGCTGAGCGGCTCACGCTGGAAGTTCTGGAGAACGAAGCACTGTCGCTGAGCCAGGGACAGCGCGCCATTCTCGCGAAGTTCCGCGAGCTGGGCGTGCTGCTCGCGCAGGACGATCTTGGCGCGGGGCATAGTGGCCTCACGCGACTGCGGGAATTGCCCTTCGACTGGATCAAGCTCGACCGCGAGATGGTGAAGGTGAGCGGCGGCGACGCGCTCAGTACGCTGCGCGTGATCTATCAGTTGACGCGCCTCGGCCATTCGCTGGGCAGGCGCGTGCTTGCCGAAGGCATCGATACGCTCGACCTCCTTCGCGCGCTCGCCATTCTCGGCGTGGACGGCGCGCAGGGCTATGGCATCGCGAAGCCGATGGAAGGCGCACGTCTCATCGAATGGCTCGACACGACGCCGGCCTTCGCCGCGACCGCGAACGTCGAAAGCGGCGCTGGAACGGAAGGCCTCCTGGCGCGGCTCGCCCGCTTCGTGATCTGGGAAGAGCGCATGCTCATGATCGCGGCGGTGCCCGAAGCGGCGCAAGACCTCTTGCGCGCCTTGACGCGCGAAGAGGGCGAGGGCGGCAGCACGCCGCTCGCGCAGTCGCTGACGGGCTTCGGCGATATTCTGCCCGCCGGCGCGCGACGCGACGCGTTGCATCGGGAGGTGGTGGGCGCACTGCTGACCGAAGGCCCGAACAGCGAAGCGTGGCGCGTTGCGCTGAACGGGCTGATAGCGGCGATTACGGCGGCCGTCTAGCAGAGCGTTAGTCCTGCAACGCGATCGCCACATCGCCTTGCGTGGCCGACGACTGCTTGCGCTGCAGCACCGCGATACACACGAGGGAAATGGCCGCAGGCGCGCTGTAGAACAGCGCCAGCGGCCACCACGCCGCCCCGGACTTGAGCACCAGCCCTCAACCGCAGGTCCCGATCTCGCCGCACGCCGTGCAGAAGTCGCACCCGTCTTTGCGGATCACCGCATTCGCCCCGCACGATCCGCACTTGCGGCCGAGCATCGCGTGAGCAAAGGCATGCTGGGTATCGGCGGGCAGCGCGTTATCGCCGTCCAGCACCTGGTCGCCGGGGTGCTCCGCGCCGGCCCGCGCGTTGCCGGTGAACTGCGCGGCCAACGCACCGTCACGCCGCTGCGCGAGCAGCCGTGATGGCACTTGCCGTCCCTCGGCATCGAGAAAGCCGCGCCGATGCAGGATCTGCTGGATTGCGTAGGCGATGGCCGCGACCTCGGAGTCGTGCCACAGCGGAATGCGCCGGCCGTCCAGACGCTGCGTCTCGCCATACCGCACCTGGCCGCGATCCCACGACACCTTGCGCAAATCCTGCAGATTGCGCGCAACGAAGCCGCCTCGCGCCGCGAGCGAGAGCGAACGCATGGTCGCCGTGATCCATTGCTGCTGCTCGTCGCGCTGGCCCACGGGGATGAAGAATTCGATGGGCCGCTCGATGGTCACGGCTTCGCCGCCCACCTGGCCCGTCACTTCGAGAAACGACACCGCCACGTAGAGCGACACCTTGCCCGTCTGCGTGATGTATTCGATCTTCTCGATCACGGCGGGCAGCTCGCCCTTGGGCCGGTGGTCGATCGCCACGCGCAGCGGGTCGAGCAGGGCGTCGCCGAGCGCATCGTCGGCCGTTGCCGCCGCTTCGGGAGGCAGCGTCTGCAGCACCGCGCCGAGCGTCTCGTTCGGGCGGTAAGTCGCGAGTCCCTTGAGGCCGCGACGCCATGCGTCGAGATAGAGATTTTCGAAATCTTCGAACGGATAGTCGGCGGGGACGTTGACGGTCTTCGAGATCGACGTGTCGACGTACGGCTGCACGGCCGCCATCATCGCCACGTGTTCCTGTGCGCTCATTTCCAGCGCGCTCACGAAGTACGGGGGCAGTGCGCTCACGTCGCCTCCGAGTTCGCGGAATACACGCCACGCGTGGTCTTCGACATTGAACGTTTCGCGGCTGCCGTCTGCCATGCGGCGTGTGCGCTGGTAGGTCCACGAGAACGCGGGCTCGATGCCGTTCGAGACATTGTCGGCGAACGCGAGGCTCACCGTGCCGGTGGGCGCGATGGAAAGCAGATGGCTGTTGCGGATGCCGTGCGCGCGGATCTCGGCCTTGAGGTCGTCGGGCAGGCGCGAGGCGAAGGTGCCTTCTTCGAGGTATGACTTCGCGTCGAAGAGCGCAAACGCGCCGCGCTCGCGGGCAAGCTCGACGGAGGCGCGATAGGCCGCGTCGCGCATCGTGCGCCCCACGCGCGCGCCGAATTCGCAGCCTTCGGGCGAGTTGTAGCGGATGCCGAGCATCACGAGCGTGTCGCCGAGCCCCGTGAAGCCCACGCCGATACGCCGCTTGGCCGCCGCCTCCGCCTGCTGCTCGGGCAGCGGCCAGAGCGTGGCGTCGAGCACGTCGTCGAGAAAGCGCACCTGGGTGCCCGTGCGCTCGGCGAGTTGATTCCAGTCGAAATCTGCCTTGCCGCCGCGCATTTGGGCGAACGGGTCGATCACGAAGCGGGTGAGGTCGAGCGGTCCGAGGTTGCAGCAACCGTACGCGGGTAGCGGCTGCTCGCCGCACGGATTGGTCGCGCGGATCGATTCGAGCGCGCGCAGGTTGTTGTCCTCGTTCATGCGCGAGATGAACACCACGCCCGGCTCGGCCACGTCGTAGGTCGAACGCATGATCGCGTCCCATAGCGCGCGGGCGCGCGTTTCGGCGTAGACCCACAGGCCGTCGTCGCGGCGCCGCAGGTCGCCCGAGGCGCGCAACGCGGGCGAGGGCTCGGCGTGATGCACGAGCTGCCAGGGCGCGTCGTTTTCCACGGCGCGCATGAATTCGTCGGTCACCGCGACCGACACGTTGAAGTTGTTCCAGCGCCCCTTCGAATGCTTGGCCTCGATGAATTCGGGCAGGTCGGGGTGATCGCAGTCGAGCACGGCCATCTGCGCGCCGCGACGTGCGCCCGCGCTTTCCACGGTGCGGCACGAGGCGTCGAACACGTCGATGTAGCTGCACGGGCCCGATGCGCTCGACCCTGTCGACTTCACGTGTGCGCCGTGCGGCCGGATCGCCGAGAAGTTGTAGCCCACGCCGCCGCCGCGCCGCATGGTTTCGGCGGCCTGCAGCAGGGCGACGTAGATGCCGGGGCGGCCTTCGTCGTCCACGCCCTGGATGCTGTCGCCGACCGGCTGCACGAAGCAGTTGATCAGCGTGGCTTCGATGCCGGCGCCCGCCGCGCTCATGATCCGCCCCGCACCCAGCGCGCCATTGCGCAGGTTGTCGACGAAACGCGCCTCGACCTCGGCGCGCAGCGCAGGCGGCTCGACCTGCGCGACGCCGCGCGCCACGCGGCGGTAGATGTCGTCGGCGGTCTGCTCGTCGCCTTTGGCGTACTTCTCGAGCATCACGTCGAGCGAGAACTGCTGCGGGGGAAACGGAAGCGGGGGCGTGTTTTCTGCCATGACCGGACCTCGCGTAGCGCCGCGCGGGAGCGGCAGTTGAAGGGCGTTCGAAGGGCGGCGGCTGGGCCGCGACCGTTCAACCTTACCCCAGCGGCGCGCGGCGTGCACGGTGGCGCGAGCGCGCATGCGGCGGCGCCGGAGCATGCCGGTGTCGCGGCGGACGAGGCGTGTCTGCGGTTACACTGCTCCCGCCTGCACGCGGGCACCAAATATGGAGACGGGAGAGGAGACTGGATGACGAACGAAACGGCGCCCGTGGTCTACCGCGACACGGTGCGCGCGGAGTGGGTCGATTACAACGGCCACTTGCGCGATGCGTTCTACATGCTGATCTACAGCTACGCGACCGACGCGCTGCTCGACGCCATCGGGCTCGACGCGGCGGCGCGCGAGGCGCGCGGGCGGTCGATGTACACGCTGGAGGCGCACCTGAACTATCTCCACGAGATCAAGGAGGGCGCGCAGGTGCGCGTCGACGTCCGGGTGATGGAGCACGACGCGAAACGCGTGCGCCTGTATCTGGAAATGTTCGCGGCCGATCTTGACGATGCGCTCGCCTCGCCCGTCTCGGCGAGCGAGCAGTTGCTCCTGCACGTGGACCGCTCGGGCCCGCGCGCGGCGCCGTTCGACGCCGATGTGCTCGCGCGCGTGGCAGCGTTGAGCGCCGCCTCGGCGGGCTTCGCGCCGCGCCATGCCGCGCGGGCCATTTCGCTCGCGCCTCGCTGAGGCCGCGGCAGACGTCGCCGCGCTTACTTCGGCAGTTCCGCGCCGATGAGGGCGCCGAACACTTCGGCGGCGATCATGACGGAGGCGTTGAGCGGCGCGGGACGTTCGGCCGGCTTGAAGACGGCGTCGCCCCGGCGGATCTTGCGGCGCGACACCGCGCAGGTGCCCGACGAATGCGCCGAGCGGCGGCGCCAGCGCTGTTCGCCATAATGGCAGCGACCGGGTTCGACCCAGCGGATCACCAGCGCCGTATCCGTCTGCTCGAGTATTTCGATACGCTCACCGTTGGCTCCGTCAAGCGAGAGGCACGCTTTTTTCTTCATTGTCGGCTCCGTAAGTGTGGTGCCGCGAATGTAGTCCTGCGCGCTGACAAGTGCCATTCTGTCGCCGTTGAAACACCATTCCATTATCAGCAACAATCGCCCTGCGACACGTTGCGATTCACGAAGGAATGGGGGTTTGCGCGGATTTGGGGTCGACATCTCGAATTTGTGCAACGCACTGTTGTGCGTGGCGCGACATCGAGGGGCCCGAAAACGGGCGCCTGGAGGGCGTTCCAGGATAGGGACGGAACGACTGGGGCGGATTGGGATCTGAGGGAAGACCGGCACGGATGGATCGATTTTCTGCACCGCGCTGGCGGGTGGCACCGCACCTGCGCACCCACGAAACCGGCCAGCTGTTTTTGAATTTTCAAGAGGTTACATGATTCATCGTCCGCCTGCTCCGAACTCCGCAAACGAGCAAAAAATCCAGCGCGCCGCCTCTGCGGTGCTGTACGCCACGCTCGTGTTGCTGGCGCTGTGGATCGTGCGCGAGTTCGTGCCCGCCGTGGCCTGGGCGAGCGTTTTTGCCATCGTGCTGTGGCCGACCTATCAGGCGATCGAGCGACGCGCCCCGTTCAAGGGCCGCAAGACGCTGATCGCCACGCTGCTCACTGCCGCGATCGGCCTGCTCGTGCTGCTGCCGATCGCCGTCACGGCCATTCAGGCGGGCGGTGAGGCCCACGAGCTTTACCTGTGGCTGCGCGACGCCCAGGAGAACGGCGTGCCGGTGCCCGACTTCGTTTCACATTTACCGGTCGGCAGCCGTCAGGTGAGCGACTGGTGGCAGGCCAATCTCGCCCAGCCACTCAAGGCTTCGCCGGCGATGAAGAGCCTGCACGGCGACACCATCACCTCGTTCGGCCGCCACTTCGGTGCGCGCGCCGCCCACGCCACGATGACGTTCGGCTTCATGCTCGTCACGCTGTTCGTGATCTTCCGGGCCGGCCCGCGTCTTTCGGCAACGGTGATGCGCGGTGCGCGCCGCGCCTTCGGCGCCGACGGCGCGCAACTCCTGCAGCGCATGGCTGCCGCCGTGCGCGCCACGGTCACGGGGCTCGTGGTCGTGGGGCTGGGCGAGGGCGTGCTGCTGACCGCCGCCTATATCGCGACCGGCGTGCCGCATGCAGCGCTGCTGGGCACGGTCACCGCCATCGCGGCTATGCTGCCGTTTTGCGCACCGATCGTGTTCGGCGGCGCGGCGCTGTGGCTCGTCATCCAGGGCTCGCTGATCGCGGCGGCGGCGCTCGCGATATGGGGATTCGTGGTGGTGTTCGTCGCCGAGCATTTCGTGCGGCCCGTGCTGATCGGCAATTCCACGCGTTTGCCTTTTCTGCTCGTGCTGTTCGGCATTCTGGGCGGGGCGACGACCTTCGGGCTGATCGGCATCTTCATCGGCCCGGCGCTCATGACCGTGCTGATGGTGCTTTGGGTGAACTGGGCGGAGTGATGCTCAGTTCAGGGCGAGGCGCGCCTCGTGCCTTGCTCAACGGAAGCAGGCGAGCGTGTACTTGAGCGCGGCGGGCAGCAGCTCGCGCCACACAGGCCACACGTGGCCGCCGTCCACGATGCGCAGCGCCGCCGTATTGCCGGCCTCGCGCAGCCGCGTGTAGAGCAGCGACGACTCGGCCTGGATCACGAGGTCGTCGTCGCCGGCCGCGATGAAGAACGGCACGCGCCGGGGCTGCGCGAAGTACGGCTTCCAGAGCGCCGGATAGTTGAGCGTGCGCCAGATCTGCGCATCGAACTGATGATCGCCGAACACGCCCACGTGACGTGCCGCCGAACTGGGCGGCGGGTCGCCCGCATAGACCGCCGGGGACAGCAGCAACGCGCCGCAGAACATGTCGGGGTGCTCCAGCGTGTAGCGCAGCGCGCCGAACCCGCCCATCGAGACACCGCCGATCGCGCGGCCGTCGCGCGCGTCGTCCACCGCGAAGTGCGCCTCGATCTCGGGCAGCAGATCCTGGAAGAACGCCGTCTCCATCCTCTCCTTTCGGTCGACGTACCAGTCGGTGCCGCCCTGCGGCATCACGATCACCACGGGCGGGATCTCGTGACGGGCGATTAGCGTGTCGGCGGTGGTCTGGAGCTGGCCTTGCGTGACCCAGTCCATCGGCTCGCCGTTGTTGCCGTGCAGGAGATAGAGCACCGGGTAGCGGTGCTGGTCGGCGCGATAGCCGTTCGGCAGGTACACCACGTATGGCCAGTCGCGGTTGAGCGCCTCGGCGTGGAACGTGCGGACCACGACGGTGCTCGCCGCGGCCGGCGCCGCGGGCGTGGCGAACGCCGCGCAGGAGAGAGCGAGCGGGAGCAGCGCGGTGCGAAGGAGTCTGCGCATGGCAGGGACATCGAGAGCGGTGGCGCGCGGGCGGGCGCGGGGTCATCATGCTAGCAGCCGCTCATGCGTGCCGGAAGCCGTGATGATCGGTTCGCCGACGCGCAGTGCATGGCCTGTGCGCCGCGTCGTTTCAGGCGGAAGCTTTGGCGCGCGAGGGCAGCAGCCGCTTGAGCGGGTCGGACGCACGCGCGACGAGCAGCAGCGCGGTGATCGCGACGGCGTCTGCGCAGAGGCCGAGCGGCACGTTCAGATAGCCGTCGGTGTACCAGTAGAGCACCGAGTCGACCGTGAGCGAAATGACGGCGCCGGCCACGAACGAGAGCATCCCCTTGCGACCGACGAGGCCCACCCAGGGCAGCGCATGCGCCACGCGCTTCGCCCAGCCGAAGCGGATGACATGCGCCGTGAGCCACGCGATGCCGAGGAAGTTGAGCACGCGAAACCATGCGAGGTTGCGCTTGAAGTCGCCGTCGAGCGCGACGTTGCCGAGTTGCAGGCGATAGATCGCGGCACCCGCCACGACGGCGAGTGCGGCGAGGGTCACGAGCGTGCCGAGACGATGGGCAGTCACGCGCTGGAACACGGGTTGCGCCTGCGCGATCACGCCGAGCACGAACATCAGCTGCCAGCCGAACGGGTTGAAGTCCCATTGCACGTCCTCGACGTGCGGCAGCCACGGTGCCAGGTGCGGCGCGACGCCCCAGAGCACGAGGCTCACGGCCAGCAGCAGCCACGGCCGCGTGCGCGCAAGCGGCAATGCGAGCGGGGCGGCGAGGGCGAACCAGGCATACATCGGCAGCACGCCGGCCAGATACGGCTGGCGGCGCAACAGCACGATGTCGCGCAAAGCGGCGGCAGGCGCGAGCGTGAGATCGTCGAGATCGGTGGTGGCGAGGTTGGGCGCATCCACGTTGCACGCCACGAGAATCGCCGTGACGAGCAGCATCAACAGCGCCGTCACGACGAACGCGCGGTAGATCTCGAATGCGCGCTTGATGAAACGCTGCCGCGCCGCGGCCTCGGTGCGGCGTGCGCACAGCGTGGCCCACGCGGTGGCCGTGGCGAAGCCGCCGAGGAAGACGAAGACCTCGGCCGCGTCGCACAGCGCGTAGGCGTGGAGCGTGACGCGCGAGACGATGCTGCCGCCGATGTGATCGACGACGATGATGAGCAGAACGAGGCCGCGGAAGAAATCGAGTTCGACTAGACGGTTGGATGACTTTGGCATGTTGGGGCAGCAGGCCGGGCCGGTATGAGGCGCATGAAGCAGCCGATGATGCAAAACGGGCCGGGCGGGCAGATGCTGGAAGTACCTGGCTAAAAATCGGGAAATCAGGAATTCGGGCGACGTTCGCGGCGCGCCTCGCGCCGGGAACCGGGAAGTGGCCACCAGGGCGGCCGCACGACAAACGCAGGAAAAGACCTGAAGAATACGCGAGGGTTCCCGCCGAATGCGGGTTTACGTTGACACCGCCGATGTTAGCGTAATTTCAAATAGCTTTCAGTGGGCGCGGCCACTGCGCTGTTCAAGTTTCTGGGACGTGTGCCGATAAGGCAGGGGATGGGGCACGATCATGCAGGTGCACCAAACGCCGCCCTGACGCGGGTTTGGGCGATTTACTCTGGCCCTTTGCCAATGCGCTGCTGAGCAAGAATTCGGCTAATTAACATTTGTTTCAAAGTGTTCTCCCTGGGCTGATTTCGTGGAGTTGCGCTTTACAATGCCGGATCGAATTTGAGATGGCACGCTCGTTCGTTAATGGGGCGATCGCGTGCGTTGAATGTTTATGGTTCGAGATGTCGTCGGTTTAGACGCAGATCGACGCAGCCCGGCGCAGGCGAGCCGGCACGCCATGAGGGACGGGAGCGCGGCATACGCGGCAGACCGTCCGGGGCAGCCATTCGCTGCATCGCACGGCTGCAGGCACCGCAGGAGAGAGGGTTATGTTTGAAGACGATCGTATCGGTCAGCGCGGCCTCAAAGGGTTCTGGGCCGCGTTGGGATTGGCAGCCCTGTTGGGGGGCTGCGCCAACATGAATCAGCAGCAGCCGCAGCAACAACCGCAGCCTGACACGGCGGCAGCGGCGACCCCGGCCTCCGACGCAGCGAGCGCCGACGCCAGCAGCGCACAACAAGCGACGAGTGCGCCCGTCACGCGCGTCGTCACCAAAACGACCTACGTGCGCGTGCGCCGCGGTGACACGCTTCAGCGCATCGCGCAAAAGCACAGTGTGTCGGTCAAGGATCTGGCCACCTGGAATCACCTGAAGCCGAACGCTCACCTGCGCGCAGGCCAGTCGATCAAGCTGGTTTCAAAGCAGACGATCACCGTCCAGGTCGCCGCGCCGCAAGCAGGCGGAGCGACGGCGAATGCCAGCCCGAACGCAGCTGGAAACCGCCAGGTTGCGGCCGAAGTGGCACGCCATTCGAACAGCGTCGCACTCGTGTGGCCGGCGCATGGCCGTGTGGTCGAACCGTTCGCGCCGGGCACGACGCGCGGCATCGAGATCGCGGGCAAGGCCGGCGACCCCGTGCTCGCCGCCGCCGACGGCAAGGTCATGTATGCGGGCACGGGCCTGAACGAATACGGCAGCCTGATCATCGTCCAGCACAACAAGGACTTCCTCACGGCTTACTCGCACAATCGCCGTCTGCTCGTGAAGACCGGTGACACGGTGCATCAGGGCCAGCAGATCGCCGAGATGGGTAGCGAGAACAACGACCGCGTGGCGGTGTTGTTCGAGGTGCGCCGCGATGGGAAGCCAGTGGACCCGATGCCCTATTTGCCTTCTTCTCCGCAGGGCTGAGCGTCCCACCTGTGCGGCGAGAAAAACAAAATCTATGGTCACCCCCGTTTTTGCAACCTTGATCGTTGACGTTGTGGTTGGC
>NZ_JBMIQH010000067.1:0-15463 GCF_056155635.1 Paraburkholderia sp. BR10141
CTTGTAGTCGCCGTGCAGCGGCCGAAAGTCGAAATCGCGGCCATGGGCCTGGGCCCATTGCGCGATGGATTCGATCAGCAGGTTTCCCACCGAAAACACGCTGAACGCCTCGTCATAAGTGGTGATCAAATACTCGACGCTGCGCGCGCCAACGAGATTGACGGATGCCGCCACCGGCTGCCCATCGACCTGCACGTAGGCGACGAGCGGCTGGGTGGTCAGATCGGTTCGCCTGGCAAGCTCGATGAAGAAATCGCGTACGCGGTCGTCCATCAAATAGGGCGACTCAATTCCACGCTTGAGCGCCCATTGGCGCTTGTTGGCGAATAGCCACCTCAATACGCGCTCGGTGTCCTCGGCGTTGCTGCACCATCCAAAACTGACCTCGCCTTCGCGCCGTAGCCGCTTCGCACTCGAACGCAGCGCGGCGCGCAGCGTCGAGTGCCGCGTGGCGAGGAAATCGTTCCATGTGGGCGCGGCGCGCAGGTTGATCGAATAGCCGGGCATCACGCGCCAGCGCTGCGGCAGCGCACGCTGCACCCAGGACTGCGGCGCGGCGTCGAGCGCATGTTGCAGCGCGCTGCCGTTTTCGAGCATCGGAATGTGGAGCACGTCGGCGTGAATCCGCAAAACGGCACGGACTGCCGCATCGTAAAGTTCCGCGCGCCGGGTGTCAGCGATCAGCGGGCCGCCGTATTCCTCGCCGCATCCGCAGCCCAGCGCCCGGGCCGTTCGCCACGCGCCTTCGCGCGTAATGACAACGGGCCATAGCGCCAGAAGGTCACGCGCGTCGTGCACCGTCGCGACTTCGACCTTTGCGCCGCTCTTCAGTGCCGCCGCGACGGCTGTCTCGCAGTAGGCAAAGCTGATGAATGGCGAGTGCGCCTCGGTTCCGGATATAAGCGCACGCCATTGGGGCTCGAATGCACGAAACGCATCGACGGTCTCGCACGTGCGCAACGCGTACCGGAAGGAAGCAGCCGGCGACGACTCGTATATCGCCACGACGGAGGTCGGCACTTGCGTCTCCTGAATGAATTCGTGGTGCTTGTGATTCAGCCTTCAATGGAAGTGCTGAGGCGGTCTTTAGTCGTAATGCGGCGATTGCGGTCGGCGAATGTGTCAGGGCGTGCGCCGCGCACGCTTTGCCAGACGACGACGTTCTCGTGGTCCTCAGGTCCGAAGCCGACTTCGTCGCGATCGTACGGAAATACGCCGGCGAACCAGCGCTTCAACTGGCGGGAGCCGTCGAAGACTTCGCCGCACACGGGGTTATCGTAGACGATGAAAAGATGCTCGATGGTGCCGCTCGCAAGGCCCGCTTCGAGTTTCTCGAGCAACGACGCCATCAGCTCGGGCCCGAATGGATTGAACAGAAAGACGACCACGTTGCCCGACGGCACCTGCAGATCGGCGACATTGGCGTGCAGCGCGCGAATGGGCGGCCGTTGTGGGAAGCGCCGCGCCACGACGGTCGCGTTCGCGTTCGCCGTTCGCACGAGGTCCGCGCTGATGTCGTAGCCCAGCGCCAAAGCAAACGGATACTCGGAGGCGACGATCATCGGCCGGCCTTTACCGCAACCGATGTCCATGAACGTATAACCGGTGATATCGCCCAGGGTGTCGAGCGCGCGGCGGATGATGGTCGGCTGCGAGCCCATGTAAGGCCTGAGTTGGGCGGCAAGATCGCAGTCGCGCTGCAGCGCGTTGGAATCGACCAGTCCGCTCGTGTTCGTGCCGTACAGGAGATCGATGGGGTGGCGCCGCAGACAGCCGGAATATACTGCGCGCAATACCGGGACGCGAATGCAGATGCGCCGTATCGGCGGAATGAACATCGCGCGCTGCACGCTGTCGGGCAACCGGGCCACGACATTCAGCAACGGTTGCTTCAGTGCGCGTCCGAGCGCGAATCGGGGGCCGCCGTGTGTCGTTGTTCGCATGGATCGATACGTTGTGAACCTTCTGGAAAGGGGTTGCCGATCCACCATCATCTCGCAGCGCGTCGCCAGGTCGCCGCCATTCACCGGTTGTATTTCGACAAAAGGCTCGAATTCGTGGCTTACTAACGAGTGTCATATGGTCGGCGTAATGTGGTGAGTGGTGAGCAGAGAGCCAGATCGTCATGGGTGGCGTGCCCTTTTTCCCGTTGTCCGGCGAAAGCGCTTTCATGGCGACTGCGTCCATACTCTCCCTGATGTTTCCGCCATTATTTCCGTGCCTTAATGAGTGTTCTCGCCTGGTTCGGCGGGAGTCATGCTCCGGCTTCGCAAGGTATCGGTGCAGGCGGGTCTCCAGGTTTTGTCTACGCAATACTCAATCGGAAGAGGCGAGACGATGAACGCGCGAGTAGATGCTGAAGCGCGCCGTAAGCGGTATGCAATGCACCGCCTTGGCCTGGCAATGAAGCGGCTGATGAACGCCGAAGCAGAACCCGATAAATTGATGGCGACGCGCTGGGTGAATGCCTGGAGCGCTTCCGTCGGCGAGCGGTGGTTCGCGGCAAGCCCCTATGGCAGGCTGAGTCAGGCGGCGTTAATCCGTGCCCCGTTAAAAGGCGCGACAGGTTCCCGTAATGTGCGGAAATCGGGAAGGCAATCGTCAATATGAAACAAAACGCATATTTAATTGACCAATGGGGCCGCGAAACGATATTGTCATAATTTAGACATTTCCGCGTTTACCTTGGCTCTTGCAGAATACGAAACCACCCATCCTTTGAGCGTTGAACTGGATGGCGTGAACTACGCGGGTACTTACCGCGTCATGGCCGGAAGCGTCATTGTCTACTTCGAAAGTGAAATCAAGTTCGCGCAGTACGGGACGAATCGCCCCGAGATCATCGCGCGCTGGGTGTTGACGGACCTCTGCCGTAAATCCGATTCCCGCAGGCGCAAAGCAGGCAAGCGTTGATTAGCGCACGCCGTCACAGAACTTCGCCCACGTTTTTCATCTACCCAGGCAACGCGCTTGTTGACGCTACTGCGCGCTAGCGTCCTTCGGTGCGACGTCGTCGCTCTTGCCGTCGTGCCATTGCGCGCGGATTTTCGTCACGACTACGGCCGGCAGCGGAATATAGTCCAGTGCCTGGATCGTCGGCTCGCCGTGCGTGAGCGCCCAGTCGAAGAACTTCAGCGTTTCAGCGTTGCGCGCAGAGTGATCCGGTGTCGCCTGCAACAGCACGTAGGTCGCGCCCATCACGGGCCATGCGTCCTTGCCCGGCTGATTGGTCAGCACCTGAAAGAGCGAGCTTGACCAGTCCGCATTCGCGGCCGCTGCGCTGAATGTGTCGATGCCCGGCTCCACGACCACGCCCGCCGCGTTGGTCATCGCCGTGTAGGTCAGACGATTCTGCTTCGTGAAGTCCCAGGCGACATAGCCAATCGCGCCGGGCAGGTAGCCCACGAACGTGGCGACGCCTTCATTCCCTTTCCCGCCTATCCCCAATGGCCAGTGAACAGTGGTGCCTTCGCCGACCTTGCGTTTCCATTCGGGGCTCACCTGCGAGAGATAGTGCGTCCAGATCAGCGTCGTGCCCGAACCATCGAGACGCCGCACGACTGCGATCGGCGTGTTGGGCATCTTGATCTTCGGATTGAGCCGCACGATGGCCGGGTCGTCCCAGAACAGGATCTTGCCGAGAAAGATCTGGCCCAACACCTCGCCGTTCAGCATCAACTGCCCGGCCTTGATGCCCGGGAGATTCACCACCGGCACCACGCCGCCGATCGCGGTAGGAAACTGCCGCAATCCGTCCTTGCTCAATTGCTCGCTCGTGAGCGGGGCGTCGGAGCCGGCGAAATCGACCGTGCGCGCGACGATCTCCTTGATGCCGTCCGTGGAGCCTGTGCTGCGGTAGATCACCTTACCGCCGCCGGATTTCTGGTAGGCGGTGGCCCAGTGGGAGTAGAGGGGGGCGGCGAGCGTGCTGCCGCATCCGGTCACGTCTTCGGCGCTGGCCGACAACGTGCAAATGCCGCAAACGAGCGCGGCAATCAGGGGGCGCAATGGTCTCACGAGCCTCTCCCGTTATTCATGTTTTCTGGGAAGTCGCGGAGTCTGTCTGGTCCGCGTACTGTCAATTACAGGATGGTGACAAGCAGGATTCAAATTGAATCCTGCTATCGTGCGGCGGTTTTATGACGAAGCGTTACGTGCGTGCGCACGAACAGATGATGAGGATAACAAACGAAATTAGTCTGCATCGGAAAACAGGCTGAGCCGTTCGATTTCCGCAGAGGAAATCGCGTGAACGAAGCCGCATTGCCTGCAACGAATCTTTCACAAAATTTCGCTACGGTAAGCAGGATTGACCCCGCGTTCGTCCTGACAAAACGCTTGTAATTCCTTTCGGAGACGCTACAGATGGCCATCAATACCCTTCGCCCAGTAGTTCGCGGCCCTTGTTTTGCCGCACGTCCTTCCCGACTTGCTATTGCCGCTGCCCTGGTTTGCGCCAGTGCAGGCGCATCCGCTTCCGCGCAAGATACCGGCGCATTTTTCGGCGGTTCGGGCCTGCTCGTCGTGAGCCGCAGTGTCTACGACAATGTGTCGAGCAACGTCACCCCGGGCATGACGCTGCCGCCCAATTGCAATAGCGCGCAGGCGAGCTGCCCCACGGGCGGCGCGCCCACTGACGGCACGTATCCGGCCGTCTGGAACAACGCGCTCTACGATCCGAGCTTCGGCATCACGGCGCGCATTTTCCTCGATACCATTACGCCGGGCGGCCAGGTCGTCCACACGCTGGAAGTGCCCAACAGTCTGCATCCGGGCCATGGCCACGACCAGCTCGTAACGAGCTTCAGCTCCAAGTCCGAACTCGGGCTCAACCTCTCGCGCGACGGCCGTTACCTGACTTTCATGGGCTACGTTGCGCCGGTCAATACGATCGACGTATCGAACTCGAATACGCCGGGCGCGATCGATCCGACGAATCCGGATGGTCAGGCGTTCTATCGCGCCGTCGCGCGGCTCGATGCCGAAGGGCACTTCTCTTTTACGGAGACGAATGCATACAGCGGCAATAACGGCCGCGCCGCATTGCTCAACAACGGCAACGACAACGGCGAAGGCAATGGCGTTTACTTCACGGTGGGCAACGCAGGCAACGGTTCGAATCCGCAGCCGGCAGGTGTGATTCTCGGTGCAGGTGCGCAATTCATCGAGGCGACGCATCAGCATGAGGCGCAGCAAACGCCGGGCACGCCCACGCCGCTCGCGAGCTTTTCGGTCACGCAACTCGGTGCGAAGGCCGACAAGGTCGGCAAGGACGACAACTTCCGCGGGCTCACCGTCTTCAACAACGTGGTGTACTTCACGAAGGGCAGCGGCGGCAACGGCGTGAACACAGTGTACTTCGTCGACACCACGGGCAAGGCGTGCCCTTCGGGCGGCGTGGGCGTGCCGGTGGCGGGCGCGAAACTGCCGTCCAACCCGCTCGCGTACGACGCCTCCACGTTGACGACCAGCGGCTTGCCGAGCAACGTATGCGTGCTCGCGGGTTTCCCCGCTACGCCGAACAAGACGGCGACGACGCTCTCGTATCCGTTCGGCCTGTGGTTCGCCAACGCCAATACGCTCTATGTGGCCGACGAGGGCGATGGCTATTCGGGCGGCACGGACCTCTACACGCACGCCGCGCAGCAGACCGGTGCAGGCCTGCAGAAGTGGGTGTACGACGCCGGAACGAAGTCGTGGAAGCTTGCCTACACGATCCAGAACGGTCTGAATCTGGGGACGTCGTACACCGTGGCCGGTTATCCGGTGGGCACGAACAGCGCGACCGGCCTGCCGTGGTCGCCCGCCACCGACGGCCTGCGTAACATCACGGGCCACGTCGAGCAGGACGGCACGGTCACGATCTGGGCGATCACCTCGACGGTGAGCGGCAACGGCGACCAGGGCGCGGACCCGAATCGCCTCGTCGCCGTGCGCGACGTGCTGCGCAACACCACGGCTTCGGGTGCGGCGAACGAGCGTTTCGTGACGCTGCGCAACGCGGGCTTCGGTGAAGTGCTGCGCGGGGTGTCGCTTGCTCCGGGCGGCCAGTTCGGCAAGTGGTTCTGATCGCCGCGCAGTCATGCACTGAAGGCCGGGCGTGCGTAGCGCCCGGCTTTTTTGTCACTGCGGCGTGCACGCTATTGGCTCTTGAATTTCGCAACGAGCGGCCCGAACACGTCGCTTAACGCAGTCATGCCGAAGCGCCGCTCGCTGCGGCTCGCTTCCACGTCGATGCGGCCGGTGTTGTAAACGTCGTACAGATCGGTGATGAGCCGGCCGTGCTTCTCGCTGAGTCCGGCTTTGAGAAGCATCGGTGCCCACGATTCGCGCGGCAGCGCATGAGGCGTGATCGTGCGGCCGCTCGCAATGCTCAATGCCGTCGCGATGTCGTTCACGCTGACCCTCTGCGGTCCTTCAATGCTCACGATTCTCGGCGTGCCGGACTGATGCGATTCGAGCAGCAGTTCGGCGCTCGCCGCGCCAACGTCCTGTGCGGCAACCGTGGGAAAGCGGCGCTCCAAAGGCAGATGGAGGCTTGGCAGCGCACCGGTTGCGAGCGCGCCGGGCAAGAACGCCGCCCAGTTCTGCATATGTTCCGCCGAGCGCAGCAACACCAATTGCGTGGCAATGGGTTTCAGCTGCTTTTCCAGGTAGTGATAGAGCCGCGTGATGCCGGTATTCAACGGCAGCTCCGCGCCATAGTCGGAAATGGCGAGCAGCGTGGCGGGCGGGTTTTCGCGCAGGGCATCGGTGGCGACGTCGATCGTCGTGCGCATGGTCGCTTCGGGATCCGTATCACCGGATGGAACGGGACATAGCAGCTGGACGGCGTGTGCGCCCTTGATCGCGGCCGCGACCGAGTGCGCGTCTGTCAGGTCGGCGAGTGCGATTTCGCAGCCCAGCGCCGCGAGACTCTCGCCCTGACGAGCGTGGCGCACCACGGCGCGCACGGGCTTGCCCGCGCGGCGCAACGCGGCGGCGGTGACGCGCCCGGCTTTTCCCGCTGCTCCAAAAATCACGAACATGATCGCTTTCTCCTGGTGTGCGTGGTCTGCATCATCGTAGGCAGACGAACGCCGTATGGCGCGCAGGAACGGATGGCCTTGGACAGAAACGGATGATTGAATACGTCCACCATGGCGCGGTGCGCGAGCGTGGCCCGAATCCAGTAAACTGGCCGCAAACATCGCACGAATTCCCGCACGGCTTGAGCGTCGAAAAGGATTGCCATGAGCGCACTGACTGCAGATCCGCACCGGCACGCTGGAACAAGCGTCAGCCTGCGTTCGAGCGCCGGATTGGGCTGGCAGGGCGGTGGCGCCGAACTGCTGCGTGTGAGTGCGGGGCAGCATCGCTTTCCCGCCATGGCGTACCACCGCCTAGGCATTCATGTCGGCATGCCGGTGCGTGCGCGATGCGCCTGCGACGGCCGCCGTCAATCGCGGCTCCAGGCGCACGGCGACGCGGATGTGGTGCCTGCCGGGGTCGAAGGCGAATGGACCGATGATGCGGACTGCATGATTCTGCGCGTGTGGTTCGACGACCGCTTCGTGCGATCGATTGCGGAGCAGATGGAGAACCCGTGGGGTAAGCGCGAGATCCGGCCGCATCTGCAGTTGCGCGACCCGCGCATCAATTCGCTGGCTGGCGCGCTGCTGGCCGAGATCGATGCGGGAACGGCTTGCGATCCGCTATTTGCCGAGAGCATTTCCACGGCAATGGTCGTGCGGCTGCTCGGCGGCACGGGCGCATCAGAAGGCCGGGGCGCAACCATGCTTGCGACACACAAAGCGGCGCGCGTGACCGATTACATCGAGAGCCATCTCGATCGACGCCTCACGCTCGGCGAACTCGCGGCACTCGTCGACCTGAGCGTGCCACATTTCAAGGTCCTGTTTCGCGAAACGCTGGGGATGCCGGTGCATCAATACGTCGTGCGGCGGCGCGTCGAACGCGCGAGGGCGCTGCTCATCGAAGGCAAACTCAGCCTGAGCCAGGTGGCGCTCGAAGCGGGCTTCGCGCATCAGAGCCATATGGCGCACTGGATGACGCGGCTTCTCGGCGTTACGCCGCGCGCGTTCGCGAATCGTTCGTGAACGCGGCGACATCGTGAATCGTCGAATCGCCGCGGCTGTGCACGTTACCGGTTGACGTCCACCACGAGCCGCCCGCGCACATGTCCGGCGAGCAGATCGCTTGCGGCGGCAATGGCCTCGGCCAGGCCGATTTCTCGCGTAATCATGTCGAGCTGCTTCAGATCGAGCGTCTCTCCCAACGCGTGCCAGGCTTGCTGCCGCTGCGCAAACGGACGCGTGACGCTATTGATGCCGAGGAGGCTCACGCCGCGCAGAATGAATGGCGCGACCGTCGCGGGAAGATCCATGCCTTGTGCCAGGCCACAGGCAGCCACCGCTCCATCGGCGCACAGGCTTGCGCAGACATTTGCCAACGTGTGGCCGCCAACCGAATCGATCGCGGCAGCCCAGCGCTCTTTTTGCAGCGGGCGGCCCGGCTCCGATAGCGAGGCGCGGTCGATGACTTCGACGGCGCCAAGTTGCTTCAGATACTCCGCCTCTTGCAGCCTGCCGGTCGACGCCACCACGCGATAGCCTCGGCGCGTGAGCAGTGCGATGGCAAAACTGCCCACGCCACCGCTCGCGCCCGTGACGAGCACGTCGCCGTGCGCGGGCGTGATGCCGTACCGCTCGAGCGCGAGAATGCAGAGCATGGCCGTGTATCCGGCCGTGCCGACTGCCATCGTTTGCCGCGGCGTAAAGCCCGCCGGCAGCGGAATGAGCCAGTCGCCCTTGACGCGCGCCTTCTGCGCGAGCCCGCCCCAATGTTGTTCGCCAACGCCCCACCCGTTGAGCACGACCGCGTCGCCCACCGCGTAGGCAGGGTTCGCGCTTTGCGCGACCGTCCCCGCGAAATCGATACCCGGAACCATGGGGAAGCTGCGAACGACCGGGCCTTTGCCCGTGATTGCGAGGCCGTCCTTGTAGTTCAGCGTGCTATAGCCGACATCGACGAGCACGTCGCCTTCCGGCAGGCGCGCTTCGTCGAGTTCGGCAACGCGCGCTTCATACGATCCGGATTCCTTATCAATGACGATGGCCTTGAACATGATGCATCTTGCTCCTGAAACGGTGAACGGTTGGCGTTGCCGCGGCTCACGCGCTCACGCGCGAGGCAACCCCGCGATGAAACCCCTAAAAAATGTCTCGAGTGGAGCCGCGCTGCGCACGAGCCTGGCGCGCAGCACGGCGCCTTCCCAGCCTATCCAGAAGAAAGCGGCGAGTGACGCAAGGTCGATTCGCTTTGCGAGTACGCCTTCGCGCTGGGCCTCGTGCAGGCACGCCACGATGCGCGCTTGCCAGCCCTGCAGAATGCGTTCGAGCGTGTCGCGGAAGTCGTCGGGCAGGATGTCCACCTCGACGCCGAGATTGCCCACGAGGCAGCCGCGTGTATAGCGGTGGCGGGCCATGCCTTTGCTGGCGTCGTCTACGAAGGCGCCGAGCCGCTCGAGAGCAGGGCGCGTGTCGTCCTGCAGCCAGCGGTCGAGCTTCGCGCAGAAGTACGCATCGTACGCGCTCATCAACTCGCGCCCGAATGCTTCCTTGCTGTCGAAGTAGTGATAGAACGAGCCCTTGGGAATGTTCACCCGCTTGAGCAGGGCATCCAGCCCCGTGGCCGCGAAGCTCTGTTCGGTCAGCATTTCCATGCCGGCGCGAATGAGCGTGTCGCGTGTGTCGGCGTGCGCGCGCGGATCTTTCGGCGGCCTGCCGCGGCGCGGTTTGGCGGCGATGATCGGTTCCATGTCGCCGATATTAGACCGATCGTCTATAAAATTCAAGCACGCAGTTGTGGTCGAGCTGCTAGCGGGCCAGCGCTTCCAGTTCTCCCCGCAGCACGCCCCACAATGTGCGGCCGGCCAGCAGGAACAGCAGCGGCGTGACCGTCGCGAGCAGAACGATCGCGATGCCGTGCGTGATGGGGCCCGGAGCATGGTCGGCGTAACGCTCGGCGCAACTCACCGAGCCCGCGAGCGGAAAGCTCACGGCCCACCACGAGAGCCGGAAGGGGCAGGTGATCGCGAGATAGCGCAACCGGCCGACGAGCACAGTGAGCAGGAACAGCGTGAGCATGTAGAGCGCATCGGCGAAGCGGTCCACTTCGCCCGTCACGGTCACATAGGCCGAAAAGCCCACGGCGAACGGCGCGAGCAGAATGAGGAGCGTCGGCTGCAGATTGTTGGCCATGGGCTCCTCGAACATGAGGCGCGAAAAAATCAGCGTGAAGAGCGGCACAGCGAAAAAGAGCCCCACGGCGAGCGCGAGCATCAAGACGCCGTTCACGCCCGTGATCTGGATGGCGGGCGTGGCGAGCGGGATGTCGATGAGCCCTACGACGGGCACGATCCACGCGGGTGTGGCATGGGACGGATGCTGACGCTGACTGAGCCAGCGCATGATCACGAACCACGCAAACACGATCATGCCGATGGCGCCGACGATCCACACCGCGCGCGCGAACGGCACGCTCACGTCGGCAAGCGGGATGGGCAGCAGTAACAGGCTGATGAACAGCGTCCCGAAGAGATTGCTCGCAATGGGATGATTGAATTCGGCTTTCACGGCATCGGGGCCGGTGACCCATTTCACGGCGTACCCGAAGCCGATCATCAGGAACGCCAGCACGGCGAGCACGCCGATCAACTGCGCGATCCACAGCGGCACGCCGTACATGCGGTGCGCGAGCCGCCACGCCGACGAGAGCCCGGCAAGCCCCATGACCGAGCCGAACAGCGCGACGGGCAGGTAACCGAGTCGTCCGGCTTGCGCGGTCGCCTTGGGGCTGCCAAATGATGCCGGCGTATCGAGATCGCTCATGCGTGGCTCCTGTGCCGCTTGAAAACACGCCAATAGATGTTTTCAAATATATGCAATGCGAAATATTTGTGGCGATTTCACACCACACGCGAATCATAGCGGCCTGATCGCGTTGGTGCGCTTACGCGAGTTCGCGTGCCTTAATCGTGTCGCTGGCACGCACGAAATTGCCGGCCCCCAGATGGTGGATCGTGTGCAGGTCCGCGTTGCTGCTGTCGAGTTCCCAGTGGCCATTGCGGAAGACACGCGGCTCGGCCGCGGCAGCGATCACTTCGGCGAAGCACGTATCGTAGGCGTCTTCGGTGTGCCGTTCGGGAATCAGGCGGCATTCCATCCACGCGCAGCAGCCTGCTTCGAGCAGGGGCAAGCCGAGCTTCGGGCCCGTAATGGCGGCGATATCGAAACGCTGGAACTTGTCGGTCTCGCGGCCGCTGACGCTGCCCACGGCGTAGGTCAGATCGATTGCGGCGGCGCCCGGAATGATCACGCCGAACTTGCCGCTCGCGTTGATGAGTTCGCGCGTGAACGTGCGCTTGTCGATCACGATGGCGATGCGCGGCGGTGTGAATTCTACGGGCATCGACCACGCGGCCGCCATGACGTTGCGGCGCTTGCCGTCGCTGCTGGTGACGAGCACGGTGGGGCCGTGATTGATGAGGCGGCTCGCGTGTTCGAGCGCTACGGGCGTAAAAGTCGAGAGGGTTTGCATCGGGTGCCGGATTCGAGGTGAGTCGGAACCCGAGCGACTTTACCTCAGAAAGCGCAGGCGTGCGGCGAGACGCCGTCACGCCAACCGAAAGACCGTAGATGCCGCGTAATTCGGGTACTTTGTTGATCGAATCAGGAAACCCGAGCGCCGTTTGCGTTGGCGGCACGACGGCCGAAAGCCTGGCGGACCCAGCTTTGGGCGTTCACCACCAGCAGGCCGATCAGCACGAGCGCCGATCCAAACAGGAACGCGGGCTCTACGCGCTCGTGCAGCAGCGCGACGCCGAGGGCCACGCCGAACAGCGGCGTCATGAACGACAGTATGCCGAGGCGCGCGGCCAGATAGCGGCGCAGCAGCCAGAACCACACGAGATAGCTCACGAACGAGACGAGCAAGGTCTGGAATGCGAGGGAGGCCAGGGCGAGCGGCGTGCCGTGAAAATGCGCCTGGCCGGTCAGGAACGAGAACGGCACCAGCGCGACGAAAGCACCCGCCAGTTGATAGAAGAGCGTTTGCGTGGCGGGCGCCTCGCTCAGGCGGCTCGTGCGCACGACGACAGTGGTGAGCCCCCACGCCGCGCCCGCGCAAAGACCCATGAAGTCTCCGAGCAGCCACAACGGCGAGCCCGGGATGTCGGCGCCCAGTAGCGCGGGCCCGAGGAACGTGATGGCGATGCCCGCGAAGGCGATCGCAATGCCGCCCCATTGCAGCCGCGCGAGGCGTTCGTCGGGCAGGCGCAGATGCAGGCCGATTGCCGCGAACATCGGCGCGGTATAGAGAAACACGGCCATGTGCGAGGCATTGGTCCAGCGCAGGCCCATGGCCACGAACACGAATTCGAGCGCGAACAAGCCGCCTGTGACGAGCCCCGCGCCGCGCGCCACGCCCGGCAGCCAGCGCTCGCGCGAAACGAGCTGGTTGAAGAGCCACACGAGTGCCGCCGCCACGCCCGAACGCAGCCCGATCTGCAGCATCGGCGGGATGTCCCCGGCCACCGCCTTGATCGCGACCTGTTGCAGACCCCATGCGAGGCAGAGCGCCACCATGATGGCCACGGCCGTTGCGTCGACTTGCTTTCTCATTGCGGGCTCACTGATTTGAAGGATTCGGCTGAAGTTTGTTGGCAGTGGGCGTAGTATTGATGCGACGGGATGCGCGCATATAGCGCAAAACTGACAATCGATAGCCCCAGACCGCCATGCCCAAAACACCTGCCCGTGCTCGCCCGGCGCGCTACCTGCGCCTGCCGCCGTTCACCGACGTGCTGCCCACGCCCGTGTTCTTTCGCATGGAGCACATGCCTTCGCATGCCACCTATCCGCAGATGTGCCACCCGTGGGGCGAGTTCGTCTACGCGTTCAGCGGCACGACCGAGGTGAAGGCGGGGGACGAGCACTACATCACGCCGCCGCATCTCGGGCTGTGGATCGCGCCGGGCACCGAGCACGTGGGCTTCAACGAGCAGGAGACCGTGCATTGCTCGGTCTACATCAGCCGCGACCTGTGCACGCGCATGCCGGCAACGAGCTGCGCGGTGATGGTGTCGCCGCTCGTGCGCGCGATCCTCGAGCATCTGCGTGTGACGCTAGCGGAGGAGGAGGGCGAAGCGCAGCGCGCGCGTTTGTTGCGCGTGCTCGTGGATCAGCTGTCGACCTGCGCGACCACGGGCAGCTTCGTGCCGCATACCGACGACGCCGATCTCAACGCTATCCTCCAGGTGCTACGGCAGAATCCCGCCGACAATCGCTCGCTTGCAGAGCTTGCCGATGCGTTTCACATGAGCGAGCGCACGCTCATGCGCCGCGCGCAAAACGAGCTCGGCATGTCGTTGACGGAATGGCGCCAGCGCATCCGGCTCGTCAACGCGCTGCCGATGCTGCATGCCGGGCGCAGCGTCGAGGCCGTGGCGCTGGATCTGGGGTACGCCACGTCGTCGGCTTTCATCGCAATGTTCCGACGATTGACGGGCACGAGTCCCGGACAGTTCGTGGCCCGTACGCGTTGAACATAGGGCTGCGCGTAACGTCGATTACGAAGCCTTACGAAACCCCACAAAACCCTAAAGATTCCCTGTGCGCGCGCCGTTAGAGCAGGCATGAAAGCCCTACTCACCCAAACCGACGCACGCTTCATCCTGTCGATCGCCCTCGAGCTGGCCGAGAGCCAGGCCGCCGCGGCCGGGGTTCAGCTCGAATCGGCGGCAGGATCGGCGATTACCGACGACGTGATCGTCGCCACGCTCTCGCAGTTCGCACCGACCGTGACGATCGACGAGTTTTACGGCCTGCTGGACCGGCCGGAGGTGCTGCACTGAGCGGCGCCGCGGCCGGCAAAGGCAAGCGGGCGCTCATGGCGTGAGCACCCGCAATTTCGTTGCGCAAGCAACGAAACTTCGGAGTATTAGAACTTCTGACGCAAGCCCACGCTCACGATGGCTTGCGACCGCGTGGCCGACGAGTGGCCGTTGCCCTTGTCGGACACCGAAGCGGTTGCCGCGACCGGATTGCCGGCGGCGTCGAGCGTCATGCCCGCTGCATGCTGGTAGCCCGCGAGCAGATACACCGTCGAGCGCGTCGAGAGATCATAGGTCGCGCCCACCGAAACGTTGTGGTACTGCGCGTCTTCATCCACACCTTCCACGGCGCTGCCCCGCGTATAGCTGTAGCCCGCGAACAGATGCGTGCGCGGCTGCACGTTCCACTGCGTGAAAATGCCCGCGATATTGAAGATCGCATTGCCCGAAAACAGCGAATTCGCGCCCGAGCGATATTGCACGTTGCTGTAGTTCACGCCGACCACGGCGGGACCGAAGTCCCACGTTGCGCCCGCCGCCACCACCTGCTGCGATTGCGCGCTCGCATAGCCTTCGTTGATCGACGAGTTGAACGTACCGTCGTACGTGCCTTGCCACTTGCCGTAGGTGGGATCGTCGAGGCCGGTCTTGCTGTTGTCCGATCGTTCATAACCCACGCCCATGCGCAGCGGGCCGTTTGCGTAGCCCGCGCCCAAGCTCCAGGTGTTCTTGCGCTTCATGCTGCCCGCCTGGCCGCCGAAACCGTACAGCGCACCGAACGTGAAGCCCCCGTAGTTCGCGCTCGTGTACTTGATCGAGTTGTCGACGCGCGTGGTCTGGTCGAGGTCGTCGATGTCGCCCGGATGCGCGCCGAAGCCGCCGATGAAGTTCACGGGCGCGACCGGCCCGACGAAGTCGTCGAGCGAGGTGTACTGGCGGCCCATGGTGAGCGAGCCGTAACGCTGGTCCGAGAGGCCCACGAAGGCCTGACGGCCGAACAGGCGCCCGCTCTGGCCCGAGGTGCCGTTCGTGATGTCGAAGCCGTCTTCGAGCAGGAAGATGGCCGCGAGCCCGTTGCCCAGGTCTTCCTTGCCCTTGATGCCCCAGCGGCTGCCCGAGAGGTTGCCGGTGGAGAGGCCCACGTTCGAATGGCCCGTGTAAGCGCCGGTGGTGCCGCTGCGCTCGTTGCTGCGATACGTGATGCCGGCGTCGGCGATGCCATACAGCGTGACCGAGCCTTGCGCCGATGCGATGCCGGCGAGCGAGAACAGGACTGGTGCGGCGAGCAGGTGTTTTCTCATCATTTGTTGTATCAACGTCTAAAGATCGCCTGTTGAGCGATTTCTGGTTATGCGCGCACACGCCTGCGGTCTCGCGAACGAGACCGCAGGCATGAAACGCGGGGAGGGAAAAGTGCTGCGCGGGGCGCGTTAGCGCTTGAGCGTTGCGCCAGGCGGCAGCCCCGGCGTGCTCACGGTGATGGTCTTGCGGACCCTCCCGACGTCTTCGGCGCTCACTGGCGCGCCGGTGTTGCCCCAGCTCGCACGCACGAAGGTGGACACGTCGGCC